>JANPLG010000548.1:0-19582 GCA_031426395.1 Actinomycetes bacterium | reverse complement strand
TTCAAGCCTTCTGCAAACGGATAGTTGAATCCGTGTCCCGCTCCTCATCGAAGTTGCATGTGGAGAAGGTGATCAATTCGAAGCCGCGATGCTTGTCAACACCCGAACCCCGGAACTCCCATCGCCCGTCGCCATACTCCGTTGGTCCCACTACCGTCCATTCACGAAGCACCTTGCTTGCCAGGTGGAGCGCCCGGAAAACGGCGTGTTCTGGCTCTGTCTCGCATATCGGAGTAGCAAACTCGACGCTGAACAGGGCTCGATCCTTCCAGAAGACTTGTTGCCGCCTGAGTTCCACCGGACACCCAAGTGCCTTCTCAACTATCTCAAGATGCGCGGCTACCTTCTCGGGTCGCTTGGCGCGTAGAAACAACTGCCACTGGATCGTTCTGAACATGCTCTTGGACTCTGGGAGCGGTGCTATCCGAGCCGGCAGCTCCAATTCATTTGCCCGCTGCACGATAGGGCAAACCCCGGGTACGCTGGCGAGCATCCAGTCGCGGGAGACTACTCTACGGGGTGAAGGGCAATCGGATTGAAAACTTGAACCGGAGGAGGAGCCGATAGTGGCTTGCCCTCCGTGAGGTGGTCCGAGATGACCCGCACCGCTCCCTTCCCTCGCACTCCCCGTGTGGCCTTGCTACTTCTGGGCGCAGTCGGTGTCGCGACCTTTGCCCCGCTCTCCCTGGCGGCGCAGCGGGAGAAGCCACCGGAGTGGATGAACGTCCTCTACCTCGTGGCGGATGACCTGAACAACCGCCTCGCCTGCTACGGCGATCCGCTGGTCCAGTCCCCGAACATCGATCGCCTGGCAGCCACCGGCGTGCGCTTCGACCGGGCGTACTGCCAATTCCCCCTCTGCAATCCCAGCCGTGCCTCGTTCCTGACCGGTTTGCGTCCCGACCACACGGGCGTCACCGAGAACGCCACCCACTTCCGAAAGCGGGTCCCGGACGCGGTCACGCTGCCGCAGGCGTTTCAGAAGGCGGGCTACTCGGTGGCCCGCGTGGGGAAGCTGTACCACTACGGGGTGCCGAAGCAGATCGGCACAGACGGGATGGACGACCCGCCCTCCTGGCAGAAGGTGGTCAACCCACGCGGCCGCGACACGGCAGACGAGGGCAAGATCTTCAGCCTCATCCCCGGTCAGTTCGGCGGAACCCTCTCCTGGCTGGCGGCGGACGGTACGGATGAGGAGCAGACGGACGGCATCGCGGCTGCGGAAGCCTCCCGCCTGCTGGAGGCGAACCGGGACAAGCCGTTCTTCCTGGCGGTCGGCTTCTACCGGCCCCACACGCCGTACGTTGCTCCCAAGGCCTACTTCAACCGCTACCCGCCGGAGAAGATCAAGCTCCCCGTGGTGCCCGAAGGTGAGCGCGAGCGCGGACCGCGACCCGCCTTCGCGAGCTCCCATGCACAGCAGGACGCGATGACGGACGCCCAGCGCAAGGAAGCGATCCAGGCCTATCTCGCTTCGGTGACCTTCATGGATGCTCAGCTTGGAAAGGTCGTGGAGACCCTTCGGCGGCAGAAGTTGGACCGGAACACGATCATCGTCTTCCATAGCGACCACGGCTACCACCTGGGAGAGCACGGCCTGTGGCAGAAGCAGAGCCTCTGGGAAAACTCCGCCCGCGTGCCGCTGATCATCGTCGATCCGCGCCGACCATCCGGTAAAGCGAGCCCGCGCGTGGTGGAACTGGTGGACCTCTACCCAACCCTTGCGGAGTTGTGTGGTCTTCCCGCGCCCACCGGACTTGACGGCAAGAGCCTGCGACCACTTCTTCAGAACCCATCGGCAGCCTGGGAAGGGTCGGCCATCACTCAGGTTCAGAGGGGCGGGGTTCAAGGGGCCAACCGCGTAGTCGGTCGATCCGTCCGCACCGAGCGATGGCGCTACACGGAGTGGAACGAGGGCGCGCGCGGCCGCCAGCTCCATGACATGCAGGCCGATCCGGATGAACGCCGCAACATGGAAGCCGAACCCGAGAACGCCGCAACCGTTGCGAAGCTCCAGGCGCTGCTGCGTCGCTGACAGGCCCAACAGGGCTGCCGGGCGCACTCGCCCTCGTCGCCGTAACCGTCGTCACCCACTGTGTCGGTCAACGGGCCCGCCGTCCGGGGCGTCGTTCTCGTCTCCTTCGGGGTCCAGTTGAACCTGACTCGCACGTGGGTCCGTTTCACAGTGGGTAACCTCTCTACGCAAGGTTCGCACCTCCGTGCTATGCGAGCGTGGCTGGACCCCCGCATAGCACGGGCCGCTTCGCAGTGAGGTTGCGTGGCGAGGGTGACGGAGCTCTATGTTCCGAACGAAGTCCCTTCTATCCCTCACGGCTTCTCCGTCGGCGCGCACTGTTTGGAACGAGAGATCGATCTCGGTTCGGCGCTCCACCATCGCCCGCGCCAATTCCTGCCGTACGCGGTGGGCGTCCTCCGGAAGAAGCCGCCGCTCCCAGTCGTCGATGGTCTGCTCGAAGTCCCCCGGCTCCAGTCCGAAGATTCGCTCCGACTGCTGTGAGCAGTGCAACTCGCCGGTGGCGATGTGCCAGTCGATGTTGAGGAAGACGCGGGTGGTGCCATCTGCCGCCCGCTCACGCGACTCACCGTCGGAGAGGCGGTAGCCAGAGCGGATGAAGGCCCGGAGATACTCCACCTTGGCCGGGTCACTCCGGTCCATGAAGTCATCCATCCGCGCGCCGATCAGATCTGCGGCACAAGGGACGCCGTACATCTGGGCGAGCGCATCGTTGCACTCCACCAGGAGGGCGGATCGGTAGAAGGCGTCGCTCTGCTCATCCTCGGGGAGCGAGACCGGCACCGGCTCCTGAAGCTCGAAGCACCAGTTCCCCTAGGAGCTGATCTGAATGTAGGCGCGGAACCGCTCCTCGCTGCGGATGAGCGCCCGCAGGTTCGTCGTTGATGCTTCGTCGCCCACGTACGTCTCCATCGACCCGAAGCCAGCACATCACCCAGGCATCTTATCCCAACCTACATAAGCGCCCAGGGTGCGATGATGACCCTCGGTCTTACGTGAGTGGCACTGGGAACCGTTCGCGCTGATGGTATCGGACCAATTCCGTGTAGCCCGCCTCGTGCGCCAGTGCGCGAGCGCGGTCGAAGTCACGGGTGAGGAACTCCCAGAAGTGCGCATCGGCGTTGATCAGGAGCGGGATGTCTCGCTGCCTGGCCCGCTGCAGGAGGGAGAGCGAGGGGTATCCTTCCTTGGCCGGGAGGCTCCAACCCGCCGTGTTGATCTCCAGCGCCATATCTGCAGCGGCGATGGCATCCAGCGCCTGGTCCTCTTCGGCGGTCAGTTCGACCGTCGGCCGGTGCCCGAACTTCTTCGGTAGGTCAAGGTGGCCGACGAAGTCGTAGACGCCGCTCTCCGCCAGTCCACAGATGCGCATCCAGTACTGACGCCACGTCTCGTTCCGCTGCTCCTCAGAGAGCGCGTTCCAGAACCGCGCGTCCTCGTCGATGGGGAAGAGGTCGACGTAATGGACGGAGCCGATAACGAAGTCCCACGGGTAGGGCTCCAGCCGGGAACGCAGTTCCTCTACCGTTTCCGGGAAGAAATCCGCCTCCACTCCCAGCCGGACCGCGAGGTCACGCGTCTCGCGGGCCGCGCTGCAGACGTCCAGGACGTACTCCCCCAAGGCGTCGAGCGGCAGGGTCCACTCAACTTCCTCACCGTCCGGTCGCAGCACGTAGTGGTCGGAGATGCCCAGCTCCGTGAGGCCGCAGGCACGCGCCGCCTGGATCTGACCGGCCAGGGTGGGGTGGCCGTCGCTCCAGCGCGTGTGGTTGTGGTAGGAAGTGAGCATGAGGGTTCGGGGTTCAGGGTTCGGGTTTCAGTCTCAAGCTTAGGCTGCGACTTCCGGAGAGAAGCTCTGTAGGCTCAGGGTCAGGGATCAATCTCTGACTCGCGTCTGGTTTGAAGTCGATTAGGGGCGCAAGGCGCAGGGGGTTTGAGAGGCTCAATCGGTTCAGCGTGAATTCGCCGCAGACTGTACCCCGAACCCCGACCTCTGAACCCGGGTCGGGTATAAGGTCGCAGCCACTCGCCACAGACTGAACCCCGAACCCTGAACCCTCACTCCAGCGCTGCCGCGAAGGCGTCGATCTCTTCCTTGGTCCGCTTCTCCGTCACCGCCACCAGGAGGCAATCGGCCAGCTCCGGGTACCAGCGCCCCAGCGGGATGCCGCCAAGGATGCCCTGCTCCGCCAGTCGCGCGGCGATCTCATCCGCGCTGCTGGGGCACTGCAGCACGAACTCCAGGAAGTAGGGCGCGCTGAATCGGAGGGCGTAGCCAGGCACCGCCGCCAGCGTCTCGGCGGCGTAGTGCGCCTTCTGCAGGCACTGCTCGGCAGCTTCCTGCACGCCGGCCTGGCCCATGGTGGCCATGTACACGGTGCTGGCGAGCATCATCAGCCCCTGGTTGGTACAGATGTTGCTGGTGGCGCGTTCGCGACGGATGTGCTGCTCCCGGGTCTGCAGCGTGAGGACGTAGCCGGCACGGCCCTCCCGGTCCTTGGTGAGGGAGACGAGGCGGCCGGGAAGCTGGCGCAGGAACTTCTGGCGCGTGGCGAAGAAGCCGCAGAGCGGACCCCCGAAGTTCATGCCCAGGCCGAATGGCTGCGTGTCGCCCACGACCACGTCGGCGCCGAGCTCACCCGGCGCTTCCAGCACTCCCAGGGTGAGCGGGTTGGCGCAGACCACCATCAGGGCACCCGCCGCATGCGCCGTCTCGCCCAGCCGCTTCAGGTCCTCCACCGAACCGAAGAAGTTTGGCTGCTGGACGGCCAGAACGGCGGTGGAACTGCCCACCTGCTCCGCCAGCCAGGCGGCATCCGCGACCCCATCCGCTGCCGGGACGTCGATCACCTGTATCCCGAGGCCTTCCACATAGGTGCGGACCACGCGCGCCCACTCCGGGTGAACGCCCACCAGCAGTGCCCGGTCCCGGTTGGTCACGCCCGCCGCCAGGATGACCGCCTCCGCCAGCGAGGTGGCCCCGTCGTACATGGATGCGTTGGCGACATCCATCCCGGTCAGCGCGGCGATCATCGACTGGAACTCGAAGATGGTCTGCAGCGTGCCCTGGCTCATCTCCGGCTGGTAGGGCGTGTAGGCGGTCAGGAACTCGCCACGGGAGATGATGGTGTCGACGATGCTGGGAACGTAGTGGTCGTAGATGCCCCCGCCCAGGAAGCAGGCCTGCGATCCCGCGGCAGTGTTCCTATCCGCCAGCGCCGCGAAGTGCCGGCGAAGCTCCAACTCTGGCATTGGGTCCGGAATCGCTAGGGGGCGGTCGAGAAGGAGCGGCATCGGGATCTGGTCCGCGAAGAGCTGCTCGACCCGCTCCATGCCAAGCGAGTGGAGCAACTCGTCCTTCTGTTCCTGAGTATGCGGGATGTATGCCATGCGTATCTCTGGGTGACGGGGCTCAAGCGTTGATTGCGGATAGGGGGCAATTCTTCAGGCGCGCTTGGCCCGGTAGAACGGTAGCGCGGTGACAGCCATTTTCTCTGCGCGGCCGCGGATGATGACATCAACCTCAGTGCCTTCCACAGCGTGGGCCGGCGGGAGGTAACCGATGCCGATCGGCTTGTTCAGGATTGGTGAGAAGGTACCACTGGTCACGAAGCCGGCATCCTGGCCGCCGACCTGGATCACGTAATCCTGACGGGGGACGGCGCGGGAGAGGCTAGTTAGCCCCACCAGGGTGAGGGCCGCGCCGGCTTCAAGATACTCGGCGAGCTTGGCGCGGCCCATGAACTCGCCCTTATCCATCTTGACGGTCCACATCAGGCCGGCGGAAAGGGGGTTCACCTCGTCCCAGATCTCATGGCCGTACAGCACGTTGCCCGCCTCGATCCGTAGGACGTCCCGCGCGCCGAGTCCCGCCGGCTTGACCCGGCCCGCCCCCGCCGCCAGCAGCGCCGACCAGAGTGCGGCGGCATCTCCCTGCGTGAAGAGCTCGAAGCCGTCCTCGCCGGTGTAGCCGGTGCGGGAGATGAGGCACTCCACCCCCGCCACCTCTCCCACCGCAAAGCCGAACCGCTTCAGTTCATCCAGCGGGCCGGAGCAGAGCGGCTGCAGCACCTCCCGGGAGAGCGGTCCTTGGAGCGCGATCAGCGCCGTGACCAGCGAGGAGTCTTCCAACTCCACCCCGGGGATCACCCTGCCGTGCATCCACTCCCAGTCCTTCTGGGTGTTGCCGGCGTTGACCACCACCATGTAGTCATCCTCGCAGATGCAGTAGACGAGGATGTCATCGATGATGCCGGCTTCGGGGTCGAGGAGGAGTGAGTACTGGGCGCGGCCCGGCGGAAGGCGGGAGGCATCGTTGGTGGTGAGCGAGTTGAGCCATGCCAGCGCGCCGGGACCGCTGACGTGGAACTCGCCCATGTGGGAGACATCGAAGAGTCCGGCCTGCTGCCGGACGGCGTTCACCTCGTCGATGACGCCGCTGTACTGGACCGGCATCTCCCATCCAGCGAAGGGCACCAGCCGCGCCCCGTGGGCCACATGGGCCTCGTAGAGGGGGGTGCGGCGCAAGACCTCATCAGGCTGGGACATGGGCGGGACGGCTCCGGAAAGGTGGTCGGCCCGTGCGGGCTCTCGGGTCCCGTGCTCGGAACCCAAGAGCCATTATAGCCAACTGAGCGCCCGCCCAAGGGTGCCCCGCCGAAGGATTACAGCGGCGGAAGCCGCACTCCCAGAACCAGCGTCAGGCCGCCAGGTCCAGCTTCCGATTCTCTCCGATGTCCATGGGGCTGCTGCCGGTGGCGACCTTTACAAGGGCGATCAGCTTGGCCACCGGGCTGGAAGGGCTGTCCCAGTACTCGGCCTGGTGGACATGCACCTTCAGCAGCATGATCTCCGGGTCGTCCTTGCCCTTGGGGAACCAGACCTTGTGCTGTGGCTTCCAGAGGCGGTCGATCACGGCCTGATCTCGCACCAGCTCCGCCACGCCAGACATGGAGAGGTACTCTTGCTTGCCGGGGTGGGCGAAGCTGACGTTCACCCGCGGGTTGGCGGCAATCTCCTCCACCTTATGGCTGCTCTGGCAGGTGAAGAACCAGAGGTCGCCGTCGAACTCCACGTCACCGTTGGTCGACATCGGCCGGCTGTGGAGCGTCCCCTCGGCGGAGACGGTGGTCAGCATCGCGAAGTCGATCCCCTGAACCATCTCGCGGAGGGTCTTCATCTCCTCGGTGCTGGGGCTGTGCGGGGCGGTATCCAACGGCATGATGCTTCTCCAAGAGGGCGAGGCTCTAACGCAGAGCCTTCAAGGGGTCATTCCACCGCAGCGAGATCGGGAAACTCTCGCGCGACCCGCCTAGTTGCGGGCACTGAACTGCCCGTGGAGAGGTTACTCGAACGTGATATCGGTTGAATGGTCGCCTTTCACCGTGCGAAGAGAACCGCTGGGTCAACTGGAACCTGCCGATTCAGAAAGAGCTGGGCTCACCTTGATGTGCCGATCGCCCGCTTGCTGGAGCCACGTTGGTGAGGTACTGTCGGCATCCGGCGGGTTTTGAGCCTCATCCAGCTGTGTAGCATGGCGTCCGTAAGACTGTCCGAGCGCCGGCCCTTCCGGCTCCGAGGTACAGCCATTGGAGCACAATGCACCAGTCAAAAGCTTACTCCGCTGAAAGCGCCACTTCACCACTGGCACCCGCCAACATTCCGCGCCGCGATCTGACGGAGCGCGACGTGCAGTTGGAGATCCTCTTCTGCGGGATCTGCCACTCCGATCTCCATTCGGTCCGAGACGAGTGGGGCGGCACCGTCTTCCCCATTGTGCCGGGGCACGAGATCGTTGGCCGCGTGACGCGCGTCGGCTCAGCGGTCACGCGCTTCAAGCCCGGTGACATTGCCGGCGTAGGGTGCCTGGCCGACTCGGACCGCACCTGCCCAGCGTGCCAATCCGGCCTTGAGCAATACTGTCCGGCCATGATCCAGACCTATGGGTCACCGGATAGGCACCTCGGGGGCGTCACCTACGGGGGCTACTCCGAGAGCGTGGTGGTGGACGAGCATTTCGTCCTGCGGATCCCGTCCAACCTCGACCTCGCTGCGGCCGCGCCGCTTCTCTGCGCCGGCATCACCACCTATTCCCCCATGCGCCACTGGGGCGTCACGCGAGGAAAGAAGGTCGGGGTGGTCGGTCTCGGCGGCCTTGGGCATATGGGGGTCAAGATCGCGCACGCACTGGGTGCGCACACCGTAGCCTTCACTACTTCTCCCAGCAAGAAGGAAGATGCGCTGCGGCTTGGAGCGGACGAGGTGGTGGTCTCCCGCAATGCGGATGAGATGGAGAAACATGCGATCAGCTTCGATTTCATCCTGGACGCCGTCTCCGCAGAGCACGATATCAACGCCTACCTGAACCTGCTGGGCCGGGATGGCAACCTGACGCTTGTTGGCGCGCCTGAGAAGCCGCTGCCGGTCTCCGCGTTCGGCCTCATCACGGGGCGCCGGAGCCTCTCCGGTTCGCTCATCGGCGGCCTCGCGGAGACGCAGGAGATGCTCGACTTCTGCGGCGAGCACAACATCACGTCGGATGTGGAAGTGATCCCGATCCAGAAGGTGAACGAGGCCTATGAGCGCATGCTCAAGTCGGACGTGAAGTACCGCTTCTGCATCGACATGGCCTCCCTTAAGTCCGAGTAGTTTCCGCGCTGGGCCCGGCTGGATGGGTACCAGCTTCGAGGCGGAGCTGGCCGTGAACTTGCGGGAGAAGGTCGGCTGACGCCAGCGCCAGCCGACCTCGTAGCGGTGCCGATCTGCCCGGCACCTAACCGTTCACCGGTTCGCCGCCGTTGGGGTGGAGCACCTGGCCAGCCATGAACTGGCCGTCTTTGCTGGCGAGGAAGACGTAGGAAGGCGCGATCTCCGCCGGCTGGGCGGCGCGACCCATGGCCGAGTCCTGTCCGAATTCGCTCACCTGCTTGGCGTCGAAGCTGGCTGGGATCAGCGGGGTCCAGACCGGTGCTGGTGCCACCCCGTTCACCCGGATTCCCTTGGAGGTGTAGGACTGGGCCATGCTCCGCGTGAATGCCACGATGGCGCCCTTGGTGGAGGCGTAGTCCATCAAGTGGCCGCTGCCCCGGTAGGCGGTGACGGAGGTGGTGTTGATGATGGCGCTCCCTGCCTTCAGATGCGGCAGCGCGGCCTTAGCCATATAGAAGTAGCCGAAGATGTTGGTGCGGAAGGTCCGCTCAAGCTGCTGACTGCTGATCTCGGAGAGGTCGTTCGCTTCGTGCTGCTCAGCCGCGTTGTTGACCAGGATGTCCAGCTTGCCCAGCTCTCGGACGGTGCGCTCCACGGCCTGCTTGCAGAAGCCCTCGTCGCCCACGTCTCCGGGCAGGGTGAGGCAACGGCGGCCGTACCCTTCCACCACCCGCTTCGTTTGCTCCGCGTCCTCGTGCTCGCAGAGGTAGACAATGGCCACGTCCGCGCCTTCCTTGGCGTAGCAGACCGCCACCGCCCGCCCGATGCCGCTGTCCCCGCCGGTGATCAGCGCCACCTGCCCCTCCAGCTTTCCGGCCGCGCGGTACTCGGGGTCGTCGTACATCGGCTGCGGGGTCATCTCCGCCTCGCTGCCGGGTAGCTCCTGCTCCTGGGACGGGAACTGCTGGGCTTCTTCCTCGTCCTCGACCCTCGTGCTCGACATCGACATCGGTTCCGTCTCCAGGGTAGATGAGCGGGAGAAGGCGGAACAAGATGGCCTTCATCAGACCCACGTTCCAGATTCCGGGCGAGACGGAACGCCGCTCCGGTTCGGGGAGCAGTTACCCGGTGGATGCGCGGCAACAAACTCGGAATCGCTCATCCGGCGCCGAAAGAAGGTAGGTTCGCGAAGGTTCGGTGGTAAGCTTCCCCACGAGTCGTCTTCAGCACTGTGGAGCCACCGCCATGCCCGCGCGATCCCGACCGGAGTCGGTTTATCAGCTCAAGCTGACCCTGCGGAACGTCCGCCCGCCCATCTGGCGGCGCCTCCAGGTCTCGAACCTCATCAGCCTCCATGATCTGCACATCATCATCCAGGTGGCGATGGGGTGGGATGGTTACCACCTGCATTGCTTCTCAAGGGGTTGTGAGGAGCTTAGCTCTGAGTCTGAGGACGCCTTCGAGGCTGACCCGAAGGAAGCGCGGACTCTCCTTCGCTCCGTCCTCCGCAAGGAAGGCGAGAAGCTCCGGTATGATTACGACTTCGGTGACGGGTGGGAGCACGACATCCTTCTCGAAAAGGTCCTGCCGGTCGATCCGTCGGTGAAGCTTCCCCGTTGCCTTACCGGGAAGCGCGCCTGCCCTCCGGAGGACTGCGGTGGTCCGTGGAGGTATGCCTACATACTCGAGACCTTGGCCAATCCGGCGCATCTGGACCACGAGGAAATGAAGGAATGGATGGAAGACGACTTCGATCCGGAGAGATTCGGCGTTGCCGATACCAACAGGCAACTGAACCCGATTGCCCACCAATAGCTAGATTCCGCACCCAACCCGATGCCCCTCACTCCTGAAGAACGCGCCCTCGTCGCCCCTTACGTCACGTCGTCTGACAGCCCGGTCTTTGTGCTGAAGAACCTGCCTGAAGAGGTGGTCGCCGTCCTCTTCGCCTACTACAGCCGCAGCCGGGATGACTTGCGCACCAACCTCCTGCGTCTCCTTAAGGACCAGGAGTTGGCAGTAATGGCGGGTGAGGCGGCAATCGAGAACGAGGCGGACCTGCTCCTCGCGCGGCAGAAGGCGAAGGAGTTCCACGAGAAGTGGGTGGTCGGCTACGGGCATGCCAGCGTGGCGGAGCACGCCGTGGCGCACGTCGCTATCGAAGAGGTGTCGATGGTCGCCAGCAAGGTGATCGAGGACGCGCGGCTCGCCTCCTACACGGAGAAGTCAACCCGCTACGTCCCGTTCCCCCGTGCATACTACGCCGCGCCGGAGTTGCAGAATGACGGGGCTGGCGCTACCACCTATCGCACGTCCATCGAAGGCTTGTTCACCCTCTATGAGGAGCTGCTTCCGCAGGTGACCGAGAAGGTGATGGTGACTGCGGACCGAGGTCAGTTCAAGACCGAGCGCGGGTTCCAGAATTCCTGCCAGGCCCAGGCCTGCGATGCCCTCCGCTACCTGCTGCCCGCCGCCACCCACACCAACATCGGCCTGACGGCGAACGCGCGGACGCTGGAGCATCTCATCAGCAAGATGCTTTCCCACCCGCTGGCGGAAATTCGGGAGACGGGGGAGCGGGTCCGCGTGGAGGCCACCAAGGTCATCCCCACGCTGATCAAGTACGCTCGTCGCAATGACTACATGGCGGACACACCCATCGCACTCCGCTCCCTGGCCGCCGAACTTCTCACCGGCACACCAGAACGGCTTTCAACTGATGCGGGGGAAGCGGTTCGGTTGCTGGTCAGCCCCCCGGATGCCGAGGCCCGCTTGGCAACGGCCATCCTGTATGAGTTCAGCGATCTTCCGTATGAGCGTGTCCGGGAACAAGTCGCCGATCTTCCGGCGGATGCGCACCAGCGGGTGATTGCTGAATACCTGGCGCGCCGCAAGACCTACGGCAGCGGTGACCACGGCTACACCGACCCACCCCTCCGCAGTCTGGAGCACCTCTACTTCACGTACGATATCCTGGTCGATTACGGTGCTTTCCGGGACATCCAGCGCCACCGGATGGCGACGCAGACCACCCAGCGCCTCACCTGCGCCCACGGCTACGACGTGCCGGAACTGCTGGACCAGTGCGGCTTTCGCCCGCAATTCGAGGAGGCAATGGAGAAGGCGGCAGCTGCCTTCTCGGCGCTCTCGGTCGATCACCCGGAGGAAGCACAGTACGTGGTGCCGCTGGCCTACCGGAAGCGCGTGCTTTTCACCTGGAACCTGCGCCAGCTCCACCACTTCATCAGCCTGCGCTCCGCTCGGCAGGGACACATCTCGTACCGCCGCATCGCCCAACAGGTGTATGCGGAGTTGGAGCGGGCGCACCCATTCCTCGCTTCGTTCGTCAGGGTGGACATGAACGACTACGAAATGGCCCGCCCCGGCTAGGCTGAGTCGTCCTCGGGGAACGGCCAAGTGGGGAGAGGGCGGCGGAGCGGGCGGTCCTGCCGGTATCCGAGGAGGTACTCCGCCTGGATCACCTGATGCACTTCGCGGGTGCCTTCGTAGATGACGGCGGCGCGGCAGTTGCGGAGGTGTCGCTCCACCGGATGCTCGTTGCTGTACCCGTGCGCGCCGAAGATCTGCACCGCGTCATCTGCCGCCCGATGGGCCGCTTCGCAGTTCAGCCACTTCGCTAGCGACGCTTCCCGCGTGTGACGGATGCCGGCGGTCTTCATCTCGGCAAGCTGGTCGACCAGGAGCCGTCCGGTGTCCCGACCGGCGATCATCCGCGCCAGCATCTGCTGCACCAGTTGGTGCCGGCCGATCTCCGCGCCGAAGCTTTGCCGCTGATGGCAGCGCTTCACGCAGGCGTCCAGACACGCCCCGATGATGCCGAGCGAGCCAGCCGCGACCCCGAATCGTCCGTTGTCCAGCGCCGACATCGCGATGTGGAACCCCTCGCCATCCTCGCCGAGTCGATCTTCATCGGGGACGAAGACCCCGTCCAGGAAGATGCGGCCGACATTCCCGGCCCGCACCCCGTGCTTGCCGCGGATGCTCTCCGTAGTCAGGCCCTCGGCTCCCCGCTTGAGAAGGAATGCCGTGACGCCCCGGTGCTTCCGTTCGGGGTCGAGGGTTGCGAAGAGCAGGAAGTGGTCGGCCACGTCCGCCAGGCCGATCCACGCCTTCGCGCCGGTGAGCCGGTATCCGCCGGCCACCTTCTCCGCCCGAGTGGAGAGGGCGGCGGCGTCGGTGCCCGCTTCCGGTTCCGTCAGCGCAAAGCAGGCGATCCGCTCACCGCGCGCCTGCAGCCGCAGCCAGCGCTCCCATTGGTCCGGATTGCCCCACTGGTAGAGCGCCAGGCTGTTGAGGGAGAGGTGGACGGAAAGGATCACCCGCGCGAAGGTGTCGACCCGTTCCAATTCCTCCATCGCCGCCGCGAGGTGATGGTAGGAGAGACCCCGCCCACCCAGGGCGCGTGGGATGCAGATGCCCAGCAGTCCCGCCTCGGCCAGCCCTGCGAGGATGGCGGGGTCGAACCGCTCCTCGGCGTCCAACTGCCGGATCTTGGGGCTGATCTCCCGTTCGGCGAAGGCACGCACGGAGGCGCGGAATGCGGTTAGATCGAGGGGTGGAGGCATGGCGTTCGTCGAGAAGACGTTGCGTCCAATGATGACAACGCTTGCCGGCTTGGAGTCGATTATAGCCGGTTCATCGCTTCGTCATGGACGCACCGGTCACCGTGATGTCGGCGTCGAGGCCCGTGCCGCCCGGCACCCCGTCGCGACCGAAGCAGGTGATGCGGAAGGAGTGCGTCGACCCACAGACCCGCTGATACTCGTACGGATTCGACCACGGGTCCTTCGGGATCCATGAAACGTCTGCAAGGTAGATCTTCCGGCCCTTTGGCGTCGACGCGCTCACTGGCGGGGTGAGGAGCGCCCGGAGTCCCAGCTTGGTGGTCGGCGGACCGCCGTTGTCTTCGGCGCAGTCCTCCACGGCTTGCGCGAAGGATGCCAACTGCGTGCGAGCGGCGTCTACCTGCGCTTTAGGATTGGCTCGCATCGTTACAGCACACGGGCCGATCATCGATGGAAGGCCAATCCCAAGGAACAAGACCCAGACAGGGGTCCAGTACGCAATGCGCAGCCACCTTCCCCGCAGGGGGAAATAGTCCTCATAGCTGGAAGTCCTCACGGCACCCTCCTCCGGCAACGCGATCCATCAGTTAGGACGCGGGCTACCGGAGAACGTGATCGGATACCGCTCGATCCGCGTCGGAGGGCCGCCAGGTGGGATTCGCGGAGGACACGCCCGCCGTAAACACTATGCCGGAGCGGTCCCGCGCCAGACGGTCCGCGTGAGCATCCGACTCGTCCGTGCGCTTCTTCCATCGGCCAAAGTCGCGCAGCAGGAGTACCGCCACGGCGACCCCCAGGGTGGTGCGACCGGCAACCGAGAGGATCGAGAATATCTCGAGCGGCAGCGTGGGGTAGGCACTCCCCAGGTTCCCTGACTGATACTGATTCAGGATGAGCATCTTCATCAGCCACACGACGAGGGCCAGAAGCTGCTCAAAGGCGAGCGCCGCCATCCCCCACGACTGATAGCGCCGCGCCCCATAGGCTCCGATGATCACGATCAGGAGTGAAATCAGGCCGAAAAAGAGTTGCTGTGCCTCGGGTCCGAGCATAGAAACCGCACCGCTCCTCTCAGCTGTCTGCTCGTCCGTCAGGCAGCCGCCTCCCGCCCACGCGTCGCCATCACTCTACGGGGACTTCTCGTCCCAGTTCCGTGCTCCGGTAGATGGCGTCGATAATCTGCGTAGTCATTAACGCTTCCTCGCCGGTGACGGGTACGGGGATGTCCTCCTGAATCGCCGCCACGAAGCGCTTGATCTGCTCCGTGTGCGGCTTCACCTCCGGCAGGTAGGCGGGGGTGGCGTCGATGAGGGTCTGGTGCCGCTCGAAGAACATCTTGCAGGGGTTGTAGGCGCAGCCGCCCTCCGTCCCGTACAGCTCCGTGTTGAAGATCTCGCGCTGCTCCTGGTTGGCGCAGAAGGCCGATTCCAGCACCAGCGTGGCCCCATTCTCGAAGCGGACCATCCCCACGGCGAAATCTTCCACGCTGAAGATCTTCGGATCCCACTGGCCCATCAGTCCCAGCACGCCTTCCCGTGGCCCGAACTTGGCATAGGTCTGGCCGGAGCAGAAGGTCGGCTTGGGATGCCCCATCAGCCAGAGGGTGAGGTCGAGGATGTGGACCCCGATATCGATGAGCGGACCGCCCCCCTGCTTGTCCTTCTGGGTGAAGACGCCCCAACCGGGAATGCCCCGTCGGCGGATGGCCTGAGCGCGGCCATAGTAGACCTCGCCCATCTCGCCGGCGTCGATGAAACGCTTGAGCGCCTGCGCCTGGGAGTGGAAGCGGGTCATGAGGCCGACCTGGAACTTCTTCCCGGACTGCCGCGCCGCCGCGACCATCTGCTTCCCCTCGGCCGCGTTCATGGCGAGGGGCTTCTCCACCAGCACATGCTTTCCGGCGGCCAGAGCGTCCAGGGTCGGCTGGAGGTGCAGGTAGTTGGGGGTGCAGATGCTGACCGCGTCGATCTCCTCCATCGCCAGCAGGTCGCGGTAGTCGGTGAAGACGTGCGGGATGTCGAACTCCGCTGCCGCTCGATGCGCGGTCTCCTCATGGATGTCCGCGCAGGCCAGGACCTTCACGCCCCGATCCGCGCACGCTTGATAACCCGGAAGATGCGCCCCGCGCGCGATCCCGCCGCTGCCGATGATGCCGATTCCCAACTGCGCCATAGCTCTCCTCCCCCTCGTTCGCCTGGGTGCTGACCCACTGGCCGTGACTGACCGCCAGCTCACCTTGCGAAGCACTCGCCAGCACTTCGCCGCAGGAAGTAAGCCCTCCTTTGCGAGGAACGCCGCCACCCGGGGGAGTCACTCGGACTTGACATCCAACTTGAGCATCCGCTCATAGGCCTCAACGCCGTCCGTCCCTCAACCGGGCTATATGGAAGTTGTCACCGCACGAAAACCGAAGTCCGGAATCTCCCATGCCCTCCCAGCACCCACCGAAGGAGACTTTCTTACCATCCGGAGTTGACGGGCCGATCAGATCCGGGCGACAAGAAGCTCCGCAGCGGCGGCGGCGAGGGTGATCCCATCTCCCTCAAAACCGCAGCAGAGGTGGATGCCGGCGACTTCGCTGGGGCCGATCTGGAATTCGCCGCCGGGCATCCACGGGCGGTAGCCGGCCCCCGGCGGCTCCCACTCGAGGCCATCGAGCGCGGGAAGGTAGCGGCGGGCCTCGGTGCGGATGGCCGCAGCGGCCTCCACCAGTCCATCCGTCGACCACTCTACGAAGTCGCGCGTGGCCCCGAGAAGGCAGCGGCCGTCCGGATGCTGCTGAAAGCTGAAGGCCGCCGATGAAGGCAGATCGACTTCCGCATCGAACTTGGCCCGAAGGTAGCTGGCACCGAGCAGGGGGCGGCCGGCCAGGGCTTTCTCGATGTATGATCGCAGGTAGACGCCGCGACGGGAACGCATTCCCAGTTCCAGTCCTGCCATCCGCGCGAGCTCACCGGACCACGGTCCGGCCGCCAGGACCACGGCGGACGCGGGATACTCCAGTCCGCCAGCCACCACTCCGGTGAGCTTTCCCCACGTGCGGACAAAGCTCTCCACTGGCGCGTTACTAGTCACCGAGGCTCGGTGCATCACCGCTTCTTGTAGGAAATGACCCGCAAGTGCGGCAGGATCGACCTGCGCGTCTGAAGGGCAGAAGCTCGCCGCCCGAATCTCCGGCGCCACGAGCGGTTCAAGGGCGCGGGCGGCATCGCCGTCAAGCCATTGGAGGTCGACGCCTGCCCCGGAGAGCAGGTCGAAGTGCGCGCGCAGGGCCAGCTCCTCATCCTCGCTGGCCGCGAGCAGGAGGCTGCCGGTCCTCCGGTAGCCAAGCTCCTCCTCCTGGCCGGCCGCAGCCGCCGCGATCAGCTCCTGGCTCCGGCGGGCGAGATCGAGACGGGGTCCCGGCAGTTTGGTCTGCAGGAGCAGATGCCCGCCGGAGACCGCCGTGGTGCTGCGGCCTGGCATGGAGAGGATGCGCACGCGGTGGCCCGCACGCGCCAGGGCGGCGGCGCAGGCTGCCCCCACCGCGCCCGACCCGATCACGAGGACCTCGTCGCGGCGAGGCGCGGGACGGGGTGCTTTCGCCTGCCTGGACTTGCTCACCGGCGGCCTCGGGTCACGATCGTCTCGGCCAAGGCAGATTCGCGGCGAGCTTCTTCCAGGCCGGTTCAAGCTCCTCGAGGTACGGCCCCAGGAGCGGTTCCTCGCGGTGGCGCTTCAGCCAGCCCATCCAGTGCTTCGGTTTCGCTGCGGCTCGAAGGGCGGTCACGGCGATGGTTCCGTCCGGTCCGCACAACTCCGGTGGCGCGTACTGCCGCAGCAACCGCTCAGCGAGGGCTTCCCTTTTCGGGAGATGGTCCAGCACTCCGGCCAGCAGCAGGGGGCGCCCGAGAAGAGCGCGGGCAAATGCATCTGGCTCGCAATACTGCAGGGCTGCGGCCCATGCAGGTGCCGGAGGCGGGAAATCGGCCTCCGGGACCGGTTGGCCCTGCCGGAAGCGGTCGAGGATGCCATGCACTGCGGAGACCTCAATCCAGCGTCCGCCTTTCAATGCGTCTTCGATCCAGATGCCGTACGGCAGTGCGGGCGGCGTTCCAACGCGCTCGTGGTCGACCACGCGGTATGCGTCGGTGTCGCCGGCTGCGGGTGCCTCGCCGCGGGTTGCTACGGAGGCGACCTTGAACAGGCTGCGGTAGGGATTGCCCTCAAAGAAGTGGGTGCAGAACGTGATCTCACGGCGCTCGCGCGAGGGCAGCACGGCGAAGAGCGCGCGGATCACGCTCCTCGTCCGCGCCTCGTTCCCGACAATCAGCACCGTTCTCCCATCCGCTTCGGAGAGGGCGGCGGCAACCCGGCCCAGGAGCTGCTGATCCAGTTTCATTGATGAGGCTGCTGATGCGGAAGCCGGATCGGCTACGGTGGCAGAGGAGAGGCTGCACGGCTCCAGAAGCCGAGGCGTTAGGTCGTCGGCAACGCCGCACCACGGGGCCGCGTCAAGAAGGGCGAAGGGCTGCCAGCCGATCGCTTCCAGGTGCTCGGCGGAGACGACAAGCTGATGCGCGCAGTAGTTGCCATCGCGTCCGAGGGAATCGATTCTGGCGTCATCCATTCGCCCCACTGCGAACCGTCCCGAGGGGAGCCGATAGAACAGCTCCTTCACGGGAAGGTCGCCCCCCTGTCGCCGCTCCGGGCTCACCGCGAAGAACGAGGCTTCCTCGAGGGCGGTGAGATCGGCCGTGTCCCGCAGCTCTGGAGTGCAGGCAACGGTCTGGAATCCTCGCCCACGCTCCTTGAAGAGCCCCTGGGTCACGCTGGAGAAGAGGTGCTGGGAGAGCGAAAGTGATGGCATGGGGTGCCGTGGTGGGGCCGGGGAACTTGGGTGGGGATGCGAGTAGGGTTAGGATTAAGAGTAGGATTAGGACAAAGCCTACATCACGCCTGCGGCGCGGAAGATCCAGAACAGAGGATCACGGACGCGGAACGGCTTTGGAGGCTGGGTCAGCATCATGCGCCCCGTGGCGTCCGGCTGGGGTCGGTGTCCGAGGGAGCTTACGGCGCAGAAGCGCGTCTCCTTGGGCAGGTTGGCGATGAGAGCCTGGGCATTGCGCTTGGGGTCGAGCCACCAGAGCCGGAGGGTGCGTGAGAGCGCTTCCATCTGAAGGAAGTACTCGGGAAGCAGCTCTGGGAAGGGTGGATTGTCCGGCCAGAACTCGTTGACCATCTCCGCCCATTCGTCTTGCTCGCGCAGTTCGTCCATCTTGGCGAGCACAATCTGGATGTTGGCGCGTCCCGTCCTGCCGACCCGGTGGACGCGGTCGACCAGCCGGGCCGCGGTCAGGGCGCTGAAGTCCGGCTGCGTGGGGTCGAAGAGGAAGACGATGTCATCCGCCTGGGCCAGGTAGGGCGCGTACTCGCGGGTCAGCGCATCGCTGGCGAAGACTTCCCCCGCGATGTCGTAGAAGGCGAGCCGGACGGTCCCACGGGTGCGCCACCATCGCTTCTCTGCGCAGGGCACGCCGCTGAATTCCAGGACGGCCGGGTCCGGCCGGGTCCGGGGGTTGGCCGGAGGGACGCCCAGCTCATGCAAACGCTGCGCGTGGCCGTAGAAGACGTCGTCCGCGCGGGGACTTACAGCGCGGACGGTGAACGGGTCGCGCTCATGGTGGAACGACTCGGAGAGCGCGAAGAAGCTGTCCCAGAAGAGGCTTGCGAGAAAGACGGTCTTTCCGTGGCCGGAGAGGCCCACGGTGGCAACGGTTCGTTCCCTGGCACCCAGCAATGGAATCACGAGAGAGTGGTCCTTGCGTCGGGTGCATCCCCCTGTCACGCGGTATCTCCAACTCCGAAACGGCGAGCGGCCCTGACAAAGACAACTCGGTAGGGCCGCGTTCGTGGACCGGTGGTTCAAATCCTTCGCGCTGAGCAGACAATCCAAGCCGAGCCGCGCTCAACTGAACCTGACGGAGCACCATCAATGGGTCTTGCACTTCCCGGAGTGTTGCCGATGGATGTAATCAGCAACCCTGGATGACGACAGACCCTTCGCCGCGAAGCGCTCGACTTCGCCTACGTAACCCTGGCCGCCCCATGCACGGGTTGATGTCTGCGGGCCAAGGACCTTAAAGTTACCTGAACGGCTTCCGCTGAGGGCAGCAAAGTACGAGTTCCACCGTGGAAGACCTGATACACGGACTGTCGTGCGCAGGTCTGGATGAATGGAGACGCAATGCCGCTCTGGAGGTTGCAGCATAAGGGCGTAGATTGGCTGCTGACGGCGCTCTTGTGGCTGCTGTTTCTGGGCGGGGCACCGGCA
>JANPLG010000547.1:0-16095 GCA_031426395.1 Actinomycetes bacterium | reverse complement strand
GCCGGGACGGACGCGATGGGTTCGGGCTTGAGGCACATACTACACACCTCCTCTTGGCGTCGAGCTTCACAGGTCTGCGCTCGGATTCCTTACCCATTTCGCACTCAACATTCGCCACCAGTATCGGGACGCCCGCGCTCCGTGGGTCCGCCAACCCTCACGCGGGCGGCAGGAGCCGCTTGATGAAGCTGGTGGAGATCTGGCCGGAACGGAACACCTCGTCACGGAGGAGGCGCCGGTGGAACGGGAGCGTGGTGGCAATCCCTTCCACCACCGTCTCGTCCAGGCACCGGGCGGCGCGGTTGATCGCTTCCTCCCGGTTGCGGCCCCAGACAATGATCTTGCCGAGGAGGGAGTCGTAGTAGGGCGGCACCGTGTAGCCGGAGTAGAGGTGACTGTCCACGCGCACCCCATAGCCGCCCGGCCAGATCACTCGCTCCACGCGGCCTGCGGCGGGGGCGAAGCGACGGTCCGGGTCCTCCGCGGTGATCCGGATCTCCAGAGCGTGCCCGTGGATGCGGATCTCGTCCTGGGTGAAGCTCAATGGATTACCGGCGGCCACCAGGAGCTGCTCCTTGACCAAGTCTATGCCGGTCACGGCTTCGGTGACCGGATGCTCCACCTGGATGCGGGTGTTCATCTCCATGAAGTAGAAGTGCGAACCCTCCAGTAGGAATTCCACCGTGCCGGCACCGCGGTAGCCCACCGACTGGGCCGCACGGACCGCAGCGTCGCCCATCGCGGCGCGAAGCTCCGGGGAGAGGGCGGGCGATGGGGCTTCTTCTACCATCTTCTGGTGGCCTAGCGTCTGGATGGAGCAGTCCCGCTCACCCAGGTGGACCACGCTGCCAAAGTGGTCCGCCATCACCTGGATCTCCACATGACGCGGTTCCTGGATGTACCGCTCCAGGTAGACCCCTGGATTTCCAAAAGCGGCGGCCGCCTCCGTCTGCGCGAGCTTGATGCTGGAGAGCAGCTCCGACTCGTCATGGACGATGCGCATGCCCTTCCCGCCACCGCCCGCCGTGGCTTTAACCATCAGCGGGTAGCCGACCATTTCGGCAGCGCGGAAGGCGTCCTGCTCGGACTGGATCACGCCCCCGCTGCCCGGAACCACCGGCACGCCATTCTCCCGCGCCAGGCCAAGGGCGGTCGCCTTGTCGCCCATGTTGCTGATGGCGTCCGGCAGGGGGCCGATGAAGACGAGGCCGCTGGCACCGCACGCCTCCGCGAAGACGGCGTTCTCCGCCAGGAAACCATAGCCGGGATGGATGGCCTGCGCGCCGGTGATCAAGGCGGCGCTGAGGATGTTCGCAACGTTGGTGTAGCTCTCCCGCGTGGGCGGCGGGCCGATGCAGACCGCCTCGTCTGCGATGCGGACGTGCAGGCAGCTTTCATCCGCCTGGCTGTAGACCGCCACCGTGGAGATGCCGAGTTCGCGGCACGCCCGGATCACCCGGACGGCGATCTCGCCTCGGTTGGCAATGAGGACCTTCTTGAACATCGGCACTTTCAAAAGGGGTCCTAACCCCAATCCCAATCCTACTCTTACTCTTACTCTTACTCCTACTCTAGAAAGCTTCCAGCACCTTCCCGCTTTGCGATGAGCGGTATCTTTGCAAGAGGCTTTCTCGGAGTAAGATTAGGATTAGGATTAGGATTAGGATTTAGATCAGGACTAGGAAAGATCGAATTCTTTACAGTCCGGCGTGCGTTGAATGGACGCAGGATACCTGCCCGTTGGCGGGAGCGAACTGGTAGGGCTGGCGGCTCACGGGGCAGACGGTCATCGCTTCCGAGACGCCGTAGGTGCGCAGCGCGGCGAGGGACTGCGGCTTGTTCTCCTCGTCAGCGGTGGTCGCCATCTGGACCGCGCCGCGGATCTGGCGCAGATTGTTGCCGCAGTCGACGCTCTGCGCGCGCTGGATCGGGGCTTCGACGCGCTTACCGGAGGCGGTCTTGCTACCCCTGAGGTACTTCGGCATCAGGAAGGCGGCGAGGAGGACGAGGAGGACCAGGACCACCATGATCTCGATGAGCGAGAAGGCCCTCTTGGTACTTCGGATGGTGCTGGCGCGCGGCTCAATCGCAGACATTGGCTCACTCTCCTTCCGGGGCGTCCGGCGCAACCACGAAGAGCCGCTGGCCGTACTCCACCGGGTCGCCGTCTTCCACCAGGATCTCCACCAACCGCCCAGCGTCCGGCGCGGCGACCGGGTTGCGGATGCCCATCGAGTCGATGTAGCCCACCGTCACCGCAGCCTTCACCGCATCGCCGAGGGATAGCGGTCGATCTGCAGCGCGAAAGACACCGACCCGCAAAGCCGTCACCAGGGTTCGCACCGGCTCCGGCGCGGGCGCGTCCGCCGCTTCCATCTCTGCGCCGGTGGGGACGCGAACGCCCGGCCACTTCCGCGCACGGATGCGCCAGGTTTCGCCCACCGTTTGCTCGGCCTGTAGCTCGCCCACGTGCGGCTGGCGCTGAAGCAAACGGAGCATGGCCTCGATACGATCCAGGTTCATTCAGACCGGTCCAGGGAGAGTGAAGCCGTGCGGGGCAGAGGGCCAGGCTTCAACGGAATTAGGAGCGGAACGGGCACCGGGGCCTTGCGGCCAGCCTACTTGACGCGCTCCAGGTAGCTGTCTGTACGGGTGTCGACCTTGATCTTCTCACCCACGTTGATGAAAAGCGGGACGTTGACCGAAGCGCCCGTCTCCAGCTTCGCCGGCTTGGAGCCACCGGAAGCGGTGTCGCCGCGGAGGCCGGGATCCGTCTCCACCACCTCGAACTCCATGAAGAACGGAAGCTCGACGCTGAGAATGCGCTCATTGTGGCTGCATACCTCCACCTCGGTGTTGTCCTTTAGGTACTTGACCTGGGCACCGATGGCGGTGGAAGGCACCGGGACCTGGTCATAGGTCTCCAGGTCCATGAAGATGTACTGGCCGTCCTGGTCATAGAGGAAGCTCATCTTGCGGCGGTCGAGCACCGCCTGCTCCATGCGCTCCCCGGCCCGGAAGGTCCGCTCCGTGGTGGAGCCGGTGCGCAGGTTCCGCAGGCGGGTCCGAACGAATGCCCCTCCCTTGCCCGGCTTGACGTGCTGGAACTCGACAATCGTGTAGATGTCGTTGTCCAGAATGATGCTCAGGCCGTTGCGGAAATCACTCGTATCGATCAAGACCCTGCTCCTGTACCGCGCGAATCGAACCGGGTAAGGGTAGCATACGCCCCCTGGGGTGTCAACGGAACGCGAGGCCCCTACCGTAGGTCTCCCGACATTTCCATGCGACGGATCGGTCTTCCTGGGTGCAGGGCGATTCGGTCGTCGGCGCCTGGGCGAAGGACCAACCTGATCCTCTGGTAAGCTGGCGGAGCGGAGCGACGGGAACCTCGGTTGACCGCAACTGTTGCCGGTCATAGGTAGGGCACGTCTCGCTGCAGCGTGCCGCCGTTTGCGCCTCAGGGGCCATCCCCGCCACGAGGCACCGGGCCGCTTCGGTTTGGCGGTTACATCTTCAGCACCAGGGACGGCGGGCCGGTGCGGCGACACGGCCCCTACAGTTGACGGTGAGCGCGTGCGCTCGGCGGCGGGCGGGCCGACGATGACGAACCGAAGGCGATACCCACCACGGTCTACGCCGTACTCAGGTGCCCAGGCGAATCATTGACGGACGGAAGTCGACAATCCAAACTCCCTGTCCTGGGTACACCTTCCAGACGCTGGCCGGGAGTGTGACTTTTCCCCGGCGCGAGTGTCTGAACCTCCACTCCACCGTGCCGTTCAGCCCCGAGGCCTTTCGTGCTCTGCTCCCACCGTTCCGCTCTCTTGCTGGGAGCCGTGCTCCTGCTGCTCACCTCCGCAGGCGCAGAGCCGCCCGCCCGTCCCCGCCCGGGCGAGAAACCGTTCGCCGACCTGATCCTCCATCACGGGAGGATCGTGACCGTCGACTCTCGCTTCTCGGTCAAGAAGGCGCTGGCGGTCAAGGATGGGAAGATCCTTGCCATCGGAAGCAATGAGGCGGTGCTGAAGGCGAAGGGGCCGCAGACGGAGGTGGTCGATCTCAAGGGCCAGACCGTGCTTCCGGGACTCATCGACTCGCACACCCATCCCTCCGCAGCGGCGATGGTCGAGTTCGACCACGAGATCCCGGTGATGGAGACCGTGGCGGACGTCCTCCGATACATCCGCGCCCGCGCCGAGCTTCTTCCGGACGGTGCCTGGATCGCCTTGCGCCAGGTCTTCATCACCCGTCTGAAGGAACAGCGCTATCCCACGCGTGCGGAGCTGGATGAGGCCGCGCCACGGAACCCGGTGATCTTCGCCACGGGACCGGACGCCTCGCTCAGCACCCTCGCTCTCAAGGCGAGCGGGATTGACCGCGCGTTCAAGATCACCGATGGCGGGCCGGGGTATTGGGAGAAGGATGCCGCTGGAGAGCCAACCGGCATCCTTCGGAGCATGACCCGCTTCGTGAAACCGGGTTCGATCGGTAGCCAGCCTGCGGAACGGGATCACGTCCGCCGCATCCGCGAGCTGTTCCGTGACTACAACCAGACCGGCATCACCACCATCGGGGACCGTGACGCTGCGCCGGAGCACCTGGATCGCTTCCGCCGGATGCGGGACGCAGGCGAGTTGACCGTTCGGATCTCCGCCTCGCACCATATCGACACCATCGGTCCGCTGGATGAGATCCAGGCGAGCATCCGGAAGGTGGGCGAGCATCCGCTCCGCAAGCCGGACCCGTGGCTCCGGATAATCGGTATCAAGACCTATCTGGATGGCGGGATGCTCACGGGCAGCGCCTACATGCGGGAGCCGTGGGGCGTGAGCAAGATTTACGCCATCCAGGACCCACAGTACCGGGGCGTCCTCTTCATTCCCAAAGAGCGCCTGCTGCCGATCGTCAGGAGCGCGGTGGATGCGGGCCTTCAGTTCACGGCCCACTCCGTAGGCGACGGCGCGGTGCACCAGCTGCTGGACGTCTACCAGGAACTGGACCGTGAGCGACCGATCCGACCCACACGGCCGTCCATCACTCACTGCAACTTCATGAGCCGGGAAGCCGTGGAGCTGCTTCCAAAGCTGGGCGTGGTGGCGGACATCCAGCCGGCCTGGCTCCATCTCGATACCCGCACCCTGGCCGCCCAGTTCGGAACGGAGCGGCTGCGCTACTTCCAGCCACTGCGCTCTCTCTTCAAGAAGGGCGCGATCGTCGGTGGTGGATCGGACCACATGCAGAAGATCGGGTCACTGCGGTCGGTCAACCCGTACAACCCGTTCCTGGGGATGTGGGTGGCCATGAGCCGCCGCGCCCGTGGTTACGAAGGGCAGCTTCATCCGCAGGAGGCGCTCTCCCGGGAGCAGGCGATCCGCTTCTACACCAGTAACAACGCCTACATCCTCTTCCGCGACGCGGAGGTCGGCACGCTGGAAACGGGGAAGCTGGCCGACTTCATCATCCTGGACCGGGACATCCTCAAGTGTCCGCTGGATGAGGTGAAGTCCATTCAGGTCCGCGCGACCTACCTCGGGGGCAAGCGGTTGGAGCGCGCGGTCACCGCGCTTCGCTAGAGCGTCGGCGTTCGCGGCGTCAGGGGAAGCAAGCCAGCCAGAGCCGGCAGTCGATGATGCGGAGCAACTCCTCGATGCGGGCGGGCTTGCGGACGCGGAGCAACGGGGCGCCGGAAGGGTCCGTGAGGCGATCGTTCATGTCCACGGTGGCGGAGAGCACCACCACGGGGATGGATGAGAGCTTCGGGTCGGAGCGCCATGCAACGAGGAACTCGTTCCCGTCCATCACCGGCATCTGGAGATCAAGGAGGATCACGCGAGGCACCAGTCCGGCGCGCAAAGCTTCCAGGGCGACATGGCCGTTCGCCGCCCCCGCCGGAGCGTAACCGGCGTCTTCCAGGATCTCCATCAGCGTATCTCGCAGATCCGCGAGGTCTTCCACCACCAGAACCGTCTTCGACACGATGATGTTCCCAGAGTCAGCAGATCTCAGAACAAGACGCTCAACGCCAGCGCTTACAGGACCCGCTGAGCTACCACCAATGCCAGCCCCCGCAAACCTGTCGTGGATGGACCCGCCTGATTGGCCGCTTAACAATAAGGCCATCGGCACCGGCGGCAACCCGCGAATACCGTACTCTGACGTTATCGAGGGAAGCCGGGTCCGGTTGAATCCGGCCTCCCTTTGAATGCGCCCGCCCGGATTTCCTACCGCGTTCTGCCGCAATCAGTGATTGCTTCAGTGCCGAGGGAATGCGCCTCACTCCGAATCGATGGGCGGCGTGAGATGGGTGGAGAGGCGCGCCGTCTCGCCTGGAACCTGCCCGAGTGGGCGGTGTGCGGCTCTCACGGTCTCATCCGCTTCCTGGGCCGCCCGGTCCTGACTCCAGAAGCCCAGCTCCCACATCCGCCGTGCATTCTCGATGCGGCGCTGACGGGCCTGCTCACGCCAGGCATCGGCTCTCGCCTGCTCGGTGGCATCGCGCAGGTTGACCGCGGGCCACTCCAGACGGAACCGGCCACCCGGCCCGCCGGCGCCGCGGAGTCGCTGGCGCGTCTCCAGCAGATACTCGAGTTGCGGCTGCACCTCCCGCCGCAGCGCCTCGATGTTCGCCACCAGCAGGTCGGCCTGCTGGACGGAGAGACGCTCCGTGGCGCTCCAGTGGAGGCCCAGCAGCCATGGTGGAATCCCGGTCACGGCCACCATCTGCTCCATGAAGACGCGGAGGTGCTCCTGGACCGCCAGAAGCTGCCCTTCCCTGCCGATGATGCTGACCTCCACCTTGCCGCTGGTGAAGAAGTCGCGCACCTCGCCGTGGCGGCGCGCGGTCATCATCTCGGAGAACCCCGCTTCCAGCCGCTCCAGGACGCTGTCGCCGAGGATGCCCTGCGGGTCAGAGACGGAGGGGTCTGCCGACCAGTTCACATGAAATGAGGGGCACCCCACCCGCTGCCAGACCTGCGCGGTGGCGTTCTCGATCAGGCTGCATGCCTCAGCCACGAAGCGGAGCGACCGCAGGAGCGACGTCCCGCCGATGCATCCGCCGGAGCCTCCTTGGGGCGCACGCAGGCTCACCAGGGTGAGGGCCGGGTGCATCGGCTCGGACTGGAAGGCGCCGGGGAGCTTGCGCATCACCCGGAGCGAGAAGGGACTCTCGCCGGCCGTGAGGCGCACCGCCAGCGGGTCGACGGTGGTGACCGCGAGGACCTCCCGCCGCGAAGGCGCGAGCGTTATCTCGCCGACCCCGCGTCCATAGACGAGGAGGTGATCGAGGTAGGCCTCCAGCCAGCTCTGCAGCCCCCGCTGGCCGGGTCCGGCGGAGACGGTTGCCATCCAGTGCTCCAGCTCCGCCTGCACCGAGGGCGCGGCCACGATGCGGGGCGAGCCGCTGAGCTGGACCAGCCGGGTGAGCGCTACATCTAGGATCGGGAAGGCGCGCCGCATCTCTCCGTAGAGCCGCATCTCCGCCTCGGAGGTCATCTCGGAGCGGATGCGGCTCACCGGCTCGCCCCAGGCCCCTCGCGGCGGGACGGAGCGACGCGCTGCCCGGCGGCCCTCCTCACCCAGGGCGGGTTCATCGTCTGCCGGTCTCAGGATGCGGCCCCAGAAGGCGGCGGCGCGTGCCCGCCAACCTACCGAACCCGGTGACTTGCTCCCAGCGTCTCGGTGCGTGGTGCCGTGGGTTGCCATGATCGCGTCCTCTCTGCCCGCTCCTTGGGGAGCGATGCTGACCTGGGCGGGCGCAATCACCCGCTCATGAAGAGCGCGTCTCGGCGGCAGCTGTTGTCCGGCACATCACGGCAAGTGCTCGGTCAAGTTTGGAATGTACTTATACGTATTGCCTCGATTCATTGCCGGCGGCACGGGTGGCTGGCACGGCGTTCCCCGCGGCCTCGCCCAGGTATGCCGCGATGAAGACACGCTGCTTGGTGGTGAGCGGTCGGTTCTCGCCTGACATTCTAAACTCCAGCCTCCCGATAGCAGGGGACATTCCCCCCGGTTGGCTGATCGTGGGATAGAGTCAGCTTGGAGAGGCTTATGGGAACCTTTGAATGAGCACGCAAGACAGCACCAACGCCAGCGGAAGCAGGTCGGAACCGCGGGATGCGATCCCGAACTGGGTAAAGCAAGAACTGCGTAAGGAAGTAGGGTACGGGTGCCCAGTTTGCCGGAGTCCATTCCTTACGTGGCACCATTTTGACCCGCCCTACGGCGAGCGGGCTCACAACGAACCGAAAGGCATGATCGCCCTTTGCGGAGAGCACCATGACGAAGCTGATAATGACAACTACTCCATTCAGCGGCTTCGCGAGCTCAAAAAGACAAAGCGCTCTGCAGAAGACGTACGCGGCACGTTCCCCTCTTGGAGCCAGGAAAACTTCCTGGTTCGTCTCGGGGGATCCTATGTGGGAGGAACTCAGTCGATTATCTCGGTGAACAACGAGCCGATCATTCAGCTGAGGAAGAATGAGGAAGACCTCCTTGCAGTATCGTTCGATGTCTTTGCGCCAGATGGCACCGTGCTCGCAAAGATGGTCGACAATTGCCTTGAGATGAACCCTGGACATCAGGATCTCTACGACTTTGAAGCAACTTCGAAAAAGCGAAGTGTGAGCATTTGGTTCGCCAAAGGCTCAATAGGCCTTGATCTGTCATTCGTCAGAATTACTGTGGACGAGCTCGACGCGATTATCAAGGGCGACTCTGACCGAGCAAAGAAGCACACTAACAAGCTGTTGGAAAAGTTCCGCGAAACCCTTTCTGTGGAGATGCGCGACCTGCTTTCTGTCGACCGCCCCCAAAGCACTCCCCTTCACACCAGTTGGCTAGATGGGAGCGGCCTACCGGATCACATCAGAGAGGCTTTTGGTAGCGATGACCCAATACGTGCAAGCACTCTCGGGTGGGCGAAGGCAAAATGCATGGATTCGGATGGCCGCATTCCCTTCCTCAATTTCGAAAACATGGCGTTGAATTATCACGGGACTCCGATTAGGATTCGCAATGGCATTCGATCTGGTGGGATGGAAATAGTCTACTGTGCGTTCTTTGAAGCTGGCAGGGCAGCCATTAACCTCGCATGTGGATGCAGTGGATGCTTGGTGGTTGCTGCCCCACAGTCCCCGGCCCACTTGAGCTGGCCCGCACCATCGCAAAGCGTGTAGCAGTAGCGGCGCGGGAAGTGCGTCTCGATCAGTCTGTAACAACGGAGCCACTGCCCGCCCTGCCAGCCACCGGCGATCACCTGGCACCCGGCGGACTCCCCCATCTCGGGCTGGCTGCCGCCCGCGTGGATGTTGATCCCGAACATTCCCGTGTCGCAAGGGTCGTCCGCGTCCTGGCCGCCGTCCCGGTCACTGTCCCGCCACATCTTCACCTCTTCGCCCTGGCCCAGCGCCGGGCGGCCACGGTGCATCCTTCGCTGGTATAATCGGGGGTCCATTGAGGAGATGAGCGCAGCCACGGCGGCTGAGCGGATTCAGCATCCAGGCAGGGACTGGATCAACGCTCCCACGAAAGGGGCCCAGGACCGGCCGGTAGGCCGCAATCGTGTCGTTGTAGCGGTTCGCGGTCGTTTGGTCCTTGAGGGGGTCCGATGGGTGAAGGCGTTGTTCGCGAGGAGGCGGGGAAAGTCGGACGCGGCGGATACATCGCGCCGACACTCGGGACGATGGAGCAGGTGCTCTACTTCACCACGGCTCCCTCTGTGACCGAGAAAGCCAAGCAGGTCCTCGACCAGGAACGCTTGCGGGTCCCGGGTGCCGTGGTGGTATGGGACGAGACTATCGGGCGACGCAAGGGTTCGAAGGCGATCCCGAAGGGTTGGTGGGCGGGGCACGGTTCACTGACGGTGACCTTCGCTCTGCCGCGCTGCGAGGACCTGGAACCGCAGGAACGGCTGAACCGGGCAGCAGCAGCCGTGATCCGTGTGGCGTCGAGCTTCAGTCCTCGTGTCCCCATCACCTTCCGGCCGCCAAACGACCTCCTGATCGACGCCCTCAAGCTGGGTGCCCTAACGTTCGAGCCTCACCATACTTCGAATGCCAACATCGGTCTCCTGACCGTGCGGCTGAACTGCACCCTCGATCTGGGGAAGGCACCGCCCCACATCGCGTCCGGCGCGGCGCGGCTGATCGACTTCATCGATCCCTTGCAGCTTCCGCTGAAGAAGGCCGGAACGCTGCCGAACACCTTCTTGACGCGCCTGATGATCGCGATTCCAAAGCGTTTTGCGTCGGCGGATGAAAGGTGAGCTTCAGTTGCGGGCGTAGATGCGGACGGTGGGCATGAAGTAGCGCCAGTCGTGTGGCGGGATGCCCTTTCGCCACCAGGTGAAGCCGGCGAGGGAGGGGCGCGGGCGGAACTCCTGGTCCAGGTGATAGCCCTCCTTAAGCGCGGCCATCAGGTCGAGGACCCCGCTCTGGTAGGTCGGGTCCTTACGGCGCAGGCGCTCTGGGTCCTCGTACTCGTAGTCGGTGAGGATCACGAATCGGGGGCGCGTCTCCCGCAGCCGGGAAACCGGAAGCGCGCCGGCCGGCGAACCGTTCTCCGACATGGAGTCCGGCGCCAGCACCTGGTAGGGGCCGAGCGGGAAGATGAGCGGGCGACTGGCGTTAGGGAAGCGGTCCCACACCGGCGGGCCGCCGAAGGGGGTGGCCGCCTTGACGCAGCCTGCCGAGGGATCAAGAGGCGGGGTGTAGTACCAGGGGTCGGCCCCAAGCGCCACCACGTCTCCCGGACCGGCTGCCGACCGCAGATAGGCTGCGGCCGAATCGCGGGCATCCGGCGCGGAGAGCACTCCCAAGTGCGCCACCGTTGAAGCGAGTGCCGCGCCCACGGCGAGAACGGCGGCCCCCGCCGCCATCGGTCGCGTCATTCGCGTCCGTCCCATTGGGGGGGCGGCGAGAAGGTCATCGATTAGGCGCGCGGCCATGAGGCAGAAGATTGGGATGATGGGGGCGATGTAGCGGATGAACTTCCGCTCCGCCGGCAGTAGCGGCAGGAAGGTGACGGCCAGGAAGAGCAGCAGCAGCGCGTCGGCTGGACGCCGGGTATGGAAGAGCCAGCGGAGGCCCGCCATGCCGATCAGGTAGAGCGGCCACTCCAGGCCCACCGGCAGGGAGATCCCGAGGTGGTGGGAGAGGGCTGGAGAGGTGCCCCGGAAGATCAGGCCCTGGCCCTCCCGGTTGCGCCACAGCTCATAGGAGAGGTCCTCCTGGAACTTCGCGGTTTCCAGCAGCACGCCGGGCGTGGAGGCGACAAAGGCCACCGCCGCAGCCACAGCAGCGAGTGCACCCCAGGGGAGCCAATCCCATCGAAGGCGACGCTCGGTCGCTGCATGCCGCGTGGCCCGTGCCCAGCAGGGGACGGCAAGGACTAAGAGTACCAGGCCCGCGTTGTACTTGGTGCCGGCGGCCAGCCCTGCTGCAATCCCTCCTGCCAGGAGCCAGCGCGGAAAGCGGCGGTCGTCTGCGTGCAGCGCGCCGGCGGCGGCGGCGAGGACCGCGAGGCAGAGGGTGGTCGCGGGCATGTCGACCGTGAGGTAGTGGCCCAGGATCACGGGGAGGGGCGCGACCGCGAACATCAGCGCCGCTAGCCATCCGGCGCGGAAGGAGTAGAGCCGGGTGCCGATCCAGGCGAGCAGCGCCACTCCCAGCGTGCTGAGCACCACGTTGCAGACGCGGCCGACCAGCAGCAGCTGGGCGAAGTCGTTGACCCAGGTGGGGAACGGCTCGGCCTTCGGCACGGAGTTCCAGCCGAGCAGCGGGGTGGCGAGGTCGAAGGCGGTGCGCGTCAGCAGGATCAGCAGGGAGCCGTAGTTGTAGAAGGTGGGCGAGACATCGCCCCAGAGGGGGTTGACGTTGCAGAGCGCCAGTAGCAGGACGGACTCGTCCGGGTGGCCGGGGTAGAAGCGCTCCGGCCCCGGCAGGCCCCAACCGATGCCCCAAGCTCGAAGTGTCGCCGCGAGCCCCAGGAGAGCAGCCAGCACGGTGAGTGCGGCAATACGGCCCAGCCCCTTCGTCAGCGTGGGCGTCACCGCTTCCGTCGGGGCGGCCGAAGCGGCGTCGGACGAAGCGGCTTCGGAACGAGGGGTCACGGAAGGGTCCTTGGGGAGGTCAGCCGGAAAAGTGAGCCGAGGAAGTCAGTTAACGGGGTGTGCGTCGCGGAGCGCGGCGATGGCAGCCATGATCTGCTGGGCTGCCAGCTCGTACTCTTTCCGTCCGGCCCGAGCGCCTTCAGGGGCGGCGAAGTGCATCGGTTCGCCGTAGGTTACGGAGATCGGCGCCAGCCGAATTCCGCCCTTGCGGGGCATCGCCTGGTCCGTCCCATGCACGTAGCAAGGCACCACCGGCACGCCGGCCCGGTAGGCGATCATCCCCACGCCCATCTCGGGTGCCCGCAGCTCGCCTCCCTCTCCACGCGTGCCTTCTGGAAAGAGGACCAGGCCCTGGCCACTCTCCAGGATGTCGAAGGACTGCTTCAACGCCGCCCGGTCTACGGCACCACGCTTCACCGGAAAGGCACCGATCTGCCGGATGAACCGGGCAAAGGCGCCGCGAAAGAGTTCTTCCTTCGCCATGAAGCGCAGCGGCCGCCAGACGCCCACCGCCACCACCGGCGGGTCCATGTAGCTAACGTGGTTGCTGGCCACCAGCACCGGCCCGGTGGCGGGCAGATGGTGGGCGCCACGGATGCGGTACCGCCAGAAAAGGGTGAAGAGACCTCGGCAAATGAACCAGATCACGCGGTAGATCACGGCTGCTCCCGCTCCCGCGCCAGCGCCGTCAGACGCTCCACCACCTGCGGCAGGGTGAGGCCGTCCGTCACGATCTCCACGGCGTCGTCCGCCTTGCAGAGCGGGCTGTGCGCACGCTCGGTGTCCCGGCGGTCGCGCTCCTGCACCTCGCTGAGGACGATTGCTTCGTCGGCCTCTTCCCCGCAGCCGCGCAACTCCAGAGTCCGCCGACGGGCCCGCTCTTCCGGGGTGGCGGTGAGGTAGACCTTCACCTCCGCACGGGGGAAAACGACCGTCCCGATGTCCCGTCCTTCCATCACCACGCCGCCCGCCTGACCCAGCGATCGCTGGCGCGCCACCAGCACCGCCCGCACCTCCGGCCACTGGCTCACCTGGGAAGCGCCCCTGCTGATCTCCGGGGAGCGGATGGCCTGGGAAACGTCTTCCCCGTTGATGTGGAGTTGGGGGACATCGTCCTCCCCACCATCCGCGGGTGCGGACCGGAAGGAGAACTCCAGTCCGGACGCGAGTTCCGCAAGACGCTGAGGATCGCTCCACTCCACGCCGGATCGCCGCGCGGCCAGAGCGACCGCCCGATACATGGCACCGGTATCAATGTGGACGTAGCCTAGCTGCCGGGCGACCTGCCGGGTCACGGTGCTCTTTCCGGCTCCGGCCGGGCCGTCAATGGCGACGATGGGGCGGTGGGGCATCGTCAGCTCGCGGAGGCAGACAAGTGAGGCAGATAGGTGGCGAACGCGTGTGGAAGAGTTCCGGGACCGAACGCACACGTCCGGCGCAACGCTCGATTAGGGGAGTTGGGGCAAGGGTATCACGCACTGACCGGGCATGGCGAGGAGTTGCAGAGAGGGGCGCGGGGGAAGCGATCATGAAGCGTGGGACCACACCCACCGTGCCTCGCCTGACCTGCGGGTTCGCTATCCCCTTGACCGGTATGGCGGTGCTGGGCGACTGGCTTCGGCCCGACCTCCCCGCCTACGCTCCGGCGCTCTTCGTGCTGGTGCTGGCGGCCTGCCTCTCGCTGGTCGGGCTGGCAGTCCGCAAGCTGCTGGGCAGCAACCGGCGCCTCCACCGCGCCGTCCGCTCTGAGCAGGCGCGCATCCGGTACCTTGCGCTGGCCGGGGAACGAATCTCCAGCTCACTCGACCTCTCCACGGTGCAGCAGGCGGTGGCTGAGACGGCGGCAGAAGCGTTGGGTGATGCCGTGCGTCTCTATGCTCCCGACGAGCGCACTGGCCTGGCAGTACTGGTCGCGGAGCATCGGAAAGCAGAGCCTGAGCTGTCGGCGCAACTCCCTGAGCCGGATGATGCCAGCGTTTCCCAGGTCTTCCGCAACGGTGAGCCGCAGGGGGAAGTCGGGCTGGGGGGTACGGCATCACGCCTCCTGGTGCCCCTCTGCGCGGGCGGCAGGACGATTGGGGTGCTCGACCTCTGGTGCTTTGAGCGATCAGAGCTGCCGTCTGAGCAGGAACGCACCCTGGCGGCGATGCTGGCTGACCGGGCGGCGCCGTCCCTGGAGCACGCGCGGCTGCACGGAGCGCTGACCGCGCTGCTGGATCAGCGGACCCATGAGCTTGCGGACACGCAGCGGCAGCTTCTGGAAGCGGAGCGCTCCCGAGCCATCACGGAGCTTGCCGCGATGGTGGCGCATGAGATTCGGAATCCGCTGAACGTGGCGAAGACGGCGGCCTACGCGCTGCGGCAACGGGTGCTGGATGACGACCCTCGCATCACCCGTAACTTCGAGTTGCTCAATCGCCATCTGGATACGGCGGCGCGCATCATCCAGGACCTGACCGATTACGGGGCGCTCCCCGCACCGCGCCGGGGCCGGATCGACGTTCGCGGATTGGTAAGGCAGCTCACTGGGCGGTTCACCGCTTCCCCCAACGTTGATATTGAGGTGCGGATTTCACCGGAGCCGCTGGTGGTCGAGGCGGATGAGATACAAGTCTGCCGCGCCCTGCAGGCGCTGCTGATCAACGGTGTAGATGCCTCCGCCCTGGGTGAAATGCGAGGACGGGTAGTTGTCTTCGCCTCGCGGCAAGATGGTCACGTGGTGGTGGAGATCCGGGACAGCGGGAATGGCTTCTCGGCGGCGGCGCGCGCGCGCGTCTTCGATCCCTACTTTTCCGGGGAGACCAAAACCACCGGACTGAGCATGGCGCTGACCCGGAAGATCCTGGAGCAGAACGGGGGAGGCATCGAGCTGGAGTCCACGGTCGGAGTGGGCAGCTGCTTCCGGGCGTGGCTGCCGGCGGTGTTGGGCTCCGCGCCTCGGTCGAAAGCAGCCGCCGATGCGCTGGCCGACGAAGGGCCTGACACAGAGATGGACGACGAATACCCCGCAGGCGCGCGGCGAGGAGGCGAGGAGGCTGTGACCGGGTGAAGGAGCAGCGGGCCGGGGAAGCCAACCCTTACCCGGGCTGATTGCCGCCCTCCGTCTCGCTTCTGGGTTCACCGTCATCACTCCCCCGTCCAGGATTGCATCCCCTACCCCGCTTGTCAGGAGCGCATCGGCTGAGCCGTGGTGGAGCCGCCGCGAGGCGGTGCTGGCCGGCGCCCTCTCGCTGCTGGTGCTCCTGATGGGCCTGCTGACCGGTGGCCGCTACCTGCTGCCGGAGAATCTGCGGGACATCCTGGTGAACGCCGCAATTCCGGCGGTGGCTGCGGCCGGAATGACGGCGCTCATCGTCTCCGCGCAGATCGACATCTCCATCGGAGCGATCATGGCGGTTGCCGCCGTGGTGGTGGCGCACCTGGCGGGGCGCGACGTGCCGGTCCCGCTGCTGCTGTTGGCAGGAACCGGCCTCGGGGTGCTGCTGGGCGCGGTGAACGGGGTGCTGACCGCCTACCTGAGGATCCCCTCCATCGTGGCGACGCTGGCAACGGTTGGTGCGATCCGTGGGCTGCTAGTCTGGGCCACGCGCGGCGAGGAGATCCAGGTGGCCGAGTCGGTGACCGCGATAGGCGCTGCGCACTTCCTGGGGCTGCCGAGCGTGGTATGGTGCGCGGTGGCGGTCTGCCTGGTGATGGCGCTCTTCCTGGCCCGCACGCGCCCCGGCCGGTACCACTACGCGGTGGGGAGCAACCCCACCTCCGCGCAGCTCTCCGGCCTGCCGGTGGCTTGGATCACCTTCCGCGGCTTCGTGATCCTGGGGGCGCTGGTCGGCGCGGCGGGGTTTCTCTACGCCTGCAACTACTCGCCCATCACGCCCATGCCCCAGGCGGGGTTCGAGCTGGCCGTGATCACGGCGGTGGTGGTGGGCGGCACCGACATCTTCGGGGGCACGGGGACGGTGCTGGGGAGCACCCTGGCC
>JANPLG010000546.1:0-15721 GCA_031426395.1 Actinomycetes bacterium | reverse complement strand
GCTCCAGCGGATCGAGATCGTCCTCGGTCGAGCCCGCTACAGGCAGCGCGGAGTAGTCCACGCGGCGTAGATCAGACAGCCGCTGCGTGAACTCGTACGGATAGAACGGCACGCAGATCGGGGTGCCGTCGCCTTGAATCCTTCGCCGCTGCACCAAGCCATCGGACGTGGAGACAATAGAATCCGACTTCGGCACTTGGATCCGGGCGGCGGCGCGGCCGTCTACCTCTACCAGATCAGCCCGCACGGAGATGGACGGGCTGGTTCGGTTAGCGATGAGCGCGACTACACCGACGATGTTGCGATGGTTAGGGTGCAGGCCCGTGACGCTTCCGTCGTTCTCGACGCCCACGTAAAGATTGCCGCCCTCGGTATTCGCGAGGCAAACCACTGCGCCGACCAGGTCCGAGTCAGAGAGTGGACCCTGATCGCTCTTAAACTCGACTTTCAGAGTCTCGCGCTCGGGTATCACTCGCAACACGTCAGTCATCGACCGTCCCCACACAGAAGTTCAAGCCCTGCCTCCACGAGCCAGCCACGACCCAATGCAACCGCTCCCACCGCACCTATGTCAGCAATTCCAGCGGGTGCTTCCGGTTCTCCAACGGGAGTGTCACGGGCCGGCCCTGGCGGTGCGACTCATAGACGGCGAGGATCATCTCCACGGCGGCGCGGCCGTCCCGTAGCGAGCTGACCGGCGTGCCGTCTCCCTCAATGCAGCGGATGAGATCCGCGATGGCGAGGCGATTGCCGGCACGCAGGCTGGCGTCCTTCAGCGGCTCCGGCATCCCGACCCCGGCGCTGGTGACCGGCTTCCACTGTCCGCTATCTTGGAAGAGCGTCCAAGAAGCGTCCTCTAACAGCCACACCGGCGGCAGGGTCCCGGTGCTGAGGGAGATGGCGCCTTTGGTGCCGTAGAGAGTGAGGCCGAAGCGCTTGCCCACGCCCGCCTTGGCGCGGTGGCTGCCGAAATGGCCGGTGACGCCGCCGGGAAGTCCGTAGGTGGCGGTGATGTTGTCTCCCGAGATCGGTCCCAGCGCCTCGCCGCCGGGACGGACCTCGGCACGGGTGACCGGCTTGCCGCCCTGGGTGACGCGGCCGAAGCACCACTCTGGGTCGCCGACTAGGTGGCGCATGAGGTCGAAAAGGTGATCGCCCAGCACCATCAGGTCCTCGCCGCCGCCACGGGCGTCTTCCTTGCCCCGCGCCCTGACCTCGATCAGGTCGCCGATGCGGCCCTCCTTGAGGAGCTGGCGCACCACGGCGACGCGGGGGCTGTAGCGGCTCTGATGCGCGACCACCACCTTCATCCCGGCTCGCTCCGCAGCGGCCACCATCGCATCGGCCTCCACCAGGTTGCGGGCGACCGGCTTCTCGATGAGCACTCCCTTCACCTTGGCCTCGGCGCAGGCGAGGAGCATATCGTGGTGCTGGTCCGGCCACCGGGATGCGATGCTCACCAGGTCCGGCTTCTCGCGGGTCAGCGCTTCCCGGTAGTCCGCGAAGGCGGCATTCGCCTTGATGCGTTCCTGGGTGGCGGCTCGGCCCTTCTCGCTGGGATCCGCCACGGCTACTACCTGCACGCCCGGGACATCGAGCCAGACGGTATCGAGGTCGTGCCCGTAGTTGCCCCGGCCGGTGTAACCGAAGACCGCGACGCGGTAGCTGCGCGCCTGGGCGACTGCGGGATTGCTGGCGGCGGAAAGGGCCAGGGCGGAGGCGGCGAGAAGTTCGCGTCGTTGCATCACTACTCCTTATGGACGAGACGGGGGCAGGCACGGAGGGTTAGGTTCCCTTTGGTGCGGCGTTGCCCCTCGTCTACCTGGGATTCCCTCGGACGCGGCGTGTTGCTTGCATAGCGTTGGGTCCCTGTCCGGGGAATGACACGAATCTGTCTAGACTTGCTACACCGCACCGCGCAAGGTCAGTGCTTCCGTCAGGCTCGACTCCAGGGCGGCGACGTTGCGTGAGAGGTTGCCCAGCTCGGAGAAGACGGGGTCGTTGTCGTCCGTGTGCGCGGTGACGGCTTCCACCTCCGCAGCCTGCATCCGCACCACCAGGCTCACCATGTGGTCGAAGGTAGCGCGCACGGCCGCGAGCTGTCCGTCGATCCGATAGATCGCCTGCTGGAGCTTGAGGAAGTTCTCCATCTCCTGCCGCTTCCGCTCCAGGGCCTGCTCGTAAAGCTGGCGGGTGATCGGGTCGGTGGTGCGCTCGGCCTTCAGGTCGAGGTCGGCACAGTCCCGCTGCACCTCGCTGACGCGGAAGGAGGAGACGAAGGTCTTCAACTGGCAGCGCTTCTCCGCGAGCGAGAGGCAGTGCTGCAGCAGAGAAACCAGTTCCGACCGCGTGTGCGGCACAATGGAGCCGGTGCCGCCGTAGGTCGCGACGAGTCGCTCCTGGGCCTCCAGGATGCCCGCAAGCGCGGCGCTGGTGTCGTCGTCGAGGTGTGCGCTGACCTCTTCGAGGCGACGGACCAGCTCCCGCCAGACAGCTTGCTGCCGGTTCGCAACGCACGCTCGGGCATTGGCCGGGTCACGCACGCGGAGCCAGACGTAGAGGCCCTCGGCGGCCAGCACCGCCATACCGGCCGGCCAGAGCGCGCCGGGGAGAAGCAAAACGCCGGTCGCCCCCAAGAAGAGAGAGACCGGCGCGGTGATGGCGCGGACAGCCACCGCTTTAAGCAGGGCGTCGCGGCTATCAGGGAGGGGCATGGCTACAGTTCCAGGCTGCGACCCTGGCCGTTGCCGCCGCTGTTGACCTGCTGCTGCGGCGGCGCCTGGTTGATCTCCGCCTTAAGCCGCGCCAGCGTGTCATCCTCGGCGGTGATGGTGGAGGTCATGCCCATCTGCGCCTTCAGGGCTTCAAGCTCCGCGTCAGCCTTCTCATTCACCACGATGTTGTCCAGCTTGGTCATGCGTGAGTTCAGGTTCTCGCCGGCCAGCTCCGTGCGGGCGTCCGCGCGGGACTGAAGCTCCGTGATCTTGTCCTTGGCGCGGTTGAACGCCTGATCCTGGCCCTCCAGCGAGATCCCGCTGAGCGCCTTGTTGATCTGCTCCTGGATCTTTGCCTGCCGCCAACTGGTCTTGAGCGCAAGCTGTTCCGCTGCGCGCTGCTTGACATGAACTTCCATCTGCTTGATGCTGGACTTCACGTTCTCAGCCGCTTGCTCCGCCTGGGCGAGCTGGGCCTTGAGCGCCTCGATGGCCGAGTCGTTGCTGCTCTTCTCCACGAGGATGTGGCGAGCGAGCTCCTCATCGTTGGCCTTCAGAGCGGCGCGGGCCTTGGCCTCCAGCGTTGCGGACCGGTTCTGCTGGTCCTGAAGCATGGTCCGGAGCTGGTTGCGCGCGGCCACCGCCTGGATCGCGCTCTCCCGGGCCTTCTCCAGCTCGCGCCTCATGGAATCCTGTGCTTCAGCGAGGATCACTTCCGGGTCCTCCGCCTTCTCCACGCCAATCAGCAGCCATCCCTTGATGACGCGCCACATCCTGCCAAACATTCCCATGAGGCTCCTCCGTTGGGCCAGCTCCCAACCGATCCCAAACTCGGACTCCGCTATCGGCAGCCAATGCGGGTGACGAGGGTCAATCCCGACGCCCTATCACTACCCGAATGGCTCCGGCGTTAGCCGTGGCGGTGCGAAACCAAGAAACGCAAACTTCTCATAATTATAGCACCGCCGCTGAACCCCTCGCAAACAAGCGGTGCCCCTATGATAACCGCCTCCTTAACGAGCGGTTACGGTACGCAGGGGGTAGTTGCTTCTCCACCGGTGTGAATGATTTCACCTCGGCCCAACGCCCCCCGTCAGCATACGATTCTCATCGGGGGACGACGTCGCGGGCCGGCGCGACCCGGGGGATGGCGCACCCGAAGGTGGGGGTCTCCGCCGTCACAGGCAGTCGCTCAGCCAGCAGAGCGTCGAGGGCGCTGCGGAGATCGTGGGTTCGCACGGCGGTGGCGTTGCGGTCGTCGTCGATGCGGCCGTGGTAGCGGAGGGTGCCCTGCGCATCCATGACGAACGCCTCTGGCGTCACCTTGGCCCCGAAGCGGTCAGCGATGCGGCCGTTCTCGTCGCGCAGGATATGGAATCCATAGGCGGCCTCTCGTTGGTGGGCAGCCATCTCCTCGGCCGTCTCGCCGGCGGCCGCATTGACTGCCACCAGCCGGACTCCCTGCGGCCCATAGAGGCGGCCGACCTCCCGGAGCCGCGCGTCGTAGCCGCGGGAGCAGGGGCAATTCGCGGAGACAAAGAAGACGACCGTCGCCTTCGCACCTTTAGACCGGTAAAGGCTCTCCTCACCGCCCGAGCCGACCCGCGGAAGGCGGAAGTCCTCCACCGGCTTTCCCATCAGCGGGGACTTCATCTCCTTGCCGCCCGGCCCGAGGCAGCAGAGAGTGAGCATCAAGAGCTGCTCGCCCTGGCGGTCCGGCTGAAGCTGATAGACCGCCTCCAGGATCCGGCCCCGGGGACTGATGATGAATCCCGCGCGGCCGTCCGGCGCCTTCGTCGCGGTCACGCCATAGGCGGCGGCCACATTGCCGTCAGGGTCAGAGAGCAGGGGGAAGTTGAGCTTCTCCCGCCGGTGGAACTCCCTCTGCCGACCCGGCTCATCCCGGCTCACCCCAATCACCTTGACACCCTGCATGTCGAAATCCCGCATGGCATCCCGCAGGGAACGCAGGGCGGTCTCGGCAGGGGCGTCGAGGCGCGGGTAGAAGAAGAGGACCACCGGCCGCCCGAGGTAATCCGAGAGGCGATAGGAGTGGCCCGCCTGGTCCGGAAGGGCGAAGGCGGGCGCCTGCTGGGTGCCGCCACCCCCTTGCCACGAGCTGGCGAACCAGATCAGCCCGCTAACAAGCAGCGCAAACACTGCGACCGCCCCAGCAACGCAGAGCATCGCAGAGCGGACCCACGGCGCGGGGGCAGGCTGAAGGGGGAGGGTGCGGAGCTCGGGGTTCAGGGTTCGGCCTCGGAATATCTCGGGGTTTCCGGTTCAGAGTTCCCGGTTCAGACTTGGCCTAACAGTCAATCAAGCTAGGTACGTTGCCTGGGAGAGCAGTTACCAGCGACCTTTGATGAAGATCCTGTCTACGTTTCGCCGCTCAATAGCCCCGGAGGGGCGAAAGCATGTAGCCAGTGGGCGCAAGCCCCTGGTGTCTGTTGCAAGAATCTCGAAAGCCCAGGAGGGGCGAACGCGCCCACGCATCGAGGCAATGCCGGAGAACACATTCCTGCCTTGACCGAGCACTAGCAGTCAGTCAAGTTGGGTCTGCTTCAGCTTCGTTCATCGGAAAGCCGAATTGCCTTCAGCCCCTTTGGTGGGGGTTCGCGTGAGTAGGCATCGGGTTCAGGCGATGCCAGGCAATGCCGTTCGCAAACCACTTGCTTCGGACACCACAACACCGCGATCCGCCGAAACGGAGCCACCCAGTCCAAGGTTAACGCTTCAACGAGACGCGGTCAAAACCGGCACCGTCAAAGATTACTCCTCGGGTCGGGGCGGATTGCCCCACTGGGGCGGGCAGGGGCCTTCGCCCAGCCAGACGCCCTTCTGGTCCCAGCCCAGCCCGGCGACCACATCCGCAGCGCAGTAGCGCAGGGTGAGGCCGCACCGCCGCCGGTCAGAGCGGTTCGGCTCCGAGCCGTGAAGGGTGAGGTCCGCGTGGACGGAGACCTCGCCCGCCCGGAGCTCCAGGTCAATCGGCGCCCCGAAATCTTCCGCGCCTTCGACCTCCTGGTTGAGGACGGCATCCGGCCGATCTTCCGTCATGCGGTAGGTGAGGTGGCCCAGGTGATGGGTACCCGGGATCACCCGCATGCAGGCGTTCTCCCGGTCCGCGTCGTCGATGGCGAGCCAGACCGTCACCGTCTTGGATGGCGTGAGCGGCCAGTAGCTGGCGTCCTGATGCCAGTGGACCTGCTTGCCGTCGCCGGGCATCTTGCAGAAGAAATGCGAGCCCCAGCCGACCACGTCCTCGCCCAGCAGATCCTTCACCACCCGCGCAATGCGAGGGTGGGTGAGGATGTCCCACACGCGGCCATATCGCATGTGCGCGGTGCTGATGGAATAGCTATCGCCGCCCTCCGCCACCACGCGGGCCAGTAGAGCATCGAAGTAGGCGCGGTTGTCGGTGGCTTCCGCCTCGTCATAGACGCGGACACGGCGCACGTAGCCGTCGCGGTTGAAGCCCTCCACCTGCTCCGGGCTCAAGAGCTGGGGATCGGTGACCGTGCTGGGATGAAAGCGCAGGTCTCGCTCCACCTGGGCGAGCTCCTGCGTGGCGGGAAGCGTCTTGAACTGCGTCTGCACGGGGGTCTCCTTCAGCACAGGGGAAATGGCACACGGATGAACACGGATTGGACGGATTGGGACGGATCCGAGGGATTGGAGCGAGGGAGTCGTTCGGGAAATGGAACCCGGATGCTCACGGATTGGGACGGATCAGAAGGATAAGTCAGTCACTGGGGACGCTGCACCGAGAGTTTCATCTTCATTCCCTGAATCCGATCCGTGTTCATCCGTGTTTCATCCGTCCCAATCCGTGTTCCATTTCCCGGGTTCCGGTCAATGCGTGGCGAGGGGATCGAAGAGCCGGCGGTATTCGTTCATCGCCTCCCGGTCGGTGAGGCCGGCGAGGTAGTCGCAGAGGTCGCGCGGCAGGTCGTCCGTGCGGCGGATGCCGGGCGCGAGCTGCTCCGGGTGCTCCAGGTAGCTCTCGAAGAGGGCAGTGACGAGACGTCGGGCCTTGATCGACATCCGGTAGACCCGGTGGTTGCGGTAGACATGGGTCCGCAGGAACTCGCGCAGTTCCTGGTTTCTGGCCTGCATCGCGGGGCTCAGCGTGGCCGTGCACTCCGGCGCGTTTCGCACGGCGTCCGGAGAGTCGAGCTTCCAGTCGGCGACCCGCGCCTCCACCGTCTCCGCGAGGTCGGTCACCTGCGCATTAATCAGCGCGCGCGCCCCCAGGTACTTCGCCTGTTCCGGAGTGAGAGAACCTAGCTCCTGCGGCGCGGTCAGCTCCCTCCAGAGCGGGACCTCCTGGAGCTGCTCGAGGGTGATCAGGCCGGCAGTGAGGCCATCATCCACGTCATGCGCGTTGTAGGCGATCTGGTCGGCGGCGTCCGCGAGCTGCGCCTCCAGCGACGGATAGCGGCAATCGAGGAACGGGGCAAACTCCGGCAGCGGATGGCTGGGATCGAACCGCTTGCTGTGCTTCGCAATGCCCTCACGCACCTCCCACGAGAGGTTGAGGCCCGGAAACGCGGGATACCGGCTCTCCAGCTTCTCCACCACGCGCAGCCCCTGCAGGTTGTGCTCGAAGCCGCCCCGCTCCCGCATCACTTCCTGCAGCGCGTGCTCCCCCGCGTGCCCGAACGGCGGATGGCCGACATCATGCGCCAGCGCAACCGCCTCCGCCAGATCCTCGTTCAGCCCGAGGAAGCGCGCAAGCGTCCGCGTGATCTGTGCCACCTCCAGCGTGTGGGTCAGCCGCGTGCGGTAGTAGTCCCCCTCATGGTTGACGAATACCTGGGTCTTGTACTCCAGCCGGCGGAACGCGCTGCTATGGATGATGCGGTCGCGGTCCCGCTCAAATGGGGAGCGCAATGGATGCTCCGCCTCCGGATACTTCCGTCCGCGTGAGTTAGCGGCCCGCACCGCATACGGCGCCAGCTCCCGCTCCTCACGCTGCAAGTAGTCCTTTAGCTGACGCATTGGGGTCGAAGGATATGGCACACGGATTGGCACGGATGGAACGGATCAGCACGGATCGGGCAAAACGAGAACCTGGCTACCCGGCGATCACAGGCTTGGCTTCAATCCGTCTCCATCCGTGCGATCCGTGTTCTATATCTGCAACTCGGCGGCGATGGCTTCGGCCGCAGCGCGGGGATCCGGCGCTCCGGTCAGCGCGCGCCCGATGACGAGGTAATCCGCGCCAGCCTTCAGCGCGGCGGCAGGAGTGGCCACCCGCGCCTGGTCATGGGTGGCGGCGCCGGCCGGTCGGACGCCGGGGGTGACAATGAGGAAGTCGGTCCCGCACGCCTTGCGGATCGCCTCAATCTCCAGGGGCGAGGCGACCACCCCGTCTAGGCCGCTCACCTGGGCCAGCAGGGCGAGGCGGACCACCTGCTCTTCGACACTGCCGGTCACTCCAACGGCACTCAGCGCTTCCGCGTCCAAGCTGGTCAACACCGTGACCGCGATCACCAGGGGGCGGGGCGAGCCGGCGCTCTCCGCGTACTGCTGGGCCGCGTCCCGTGCGGCTCGCATCGCCTGTGCGCCGCACATCGCGTGGACGTTTAGCAGCCAGGGATTGAGCGGGCAGACGGAGCGCACCGCGCCCGCCACCGTGTTCGGGATGTCGGAGAACTTCCCGTCCAGGAAGATCCGCTCCGCGCCGGCCGCCTGCACCGCGCGGACCCCGGCCGGGCCGGCCCCGTGCAGGAACTCCAGCCCCACCTTGAACGCCCCCACGGACCCTTGAAGCGCTTTCACCCACTGGATAGCCTGTGACACCTCGGCAGTGTCCAGCGCAACGATGATTCGGTCAGAAGAAACACTCATGCGAAAGCCCCCGCCGGGTCCGTCGCACGACTCACCTCGGCAGCGGGATCTCCGCTCAAGCTCCCCTGCTCCACGGCAAGGCGACCATTGAGATCACGAAGTATGCGGTAAAGGCTGCTGTTCAAGATCTCATTGCCCTGGCGTTCTCCGCACCCGACATACCCGTCCTTGAACCATATACTTGAGCCTCGCCCAGTAAAGAACGCTTGGAACTGCTGCCACGGCACACGCTTCTGGTACAGCTCCCAGCCCCTTTCCAGGTAGCGAAGCTCCGAGGGAGCGAATCCCTGGTCGGTAGGAATAATCTCACCGCTCATCGTCACGTACTGCTCAGGCAACATCGTCTTCCTCCAGCGGTCGGATCAATCGAACGTCGGCAGCGATCAGCTCCAGGTAGTGCGCCTCCTGCCGAAACCGGCTGCAAACCGATTGTAGAAACCCGGCAAGTGCCTCCACTTGGGAATCGCCGAGAGCTACCACAAACCGGTATGACTCGTCGGCGTATCTCCTATCCGATTCATACCACTCCCTACCACTCCCCTTGAACGGTCCCATCCCGTGTGAAGCCGTCGAACCGCCGAATTAGCTCATCCGTTACCCATAGGAAATCGAATACCGAGAAAGGGGTTCCCTCATTACTACGCGTGGGGACCAGGAACGATGCGCGTACCATCAAGAGTGCTCCTCAGGTGCTTGCGAAGTACTGCTGGGTCAGCGCCGCCTTCACCGCCAGTTCGTCGGCGCGCTCGTTGGCGGGCACTCCTGCGTGGCCAGCAACCTTGAACATCTTGAAGCTGCCGCACTCCCGGGCCAGCGCGCGGACCTCCGCCACCAGCTCCGTGTTCGCCTTCACGTTCCAGTTCTTGGTGAGGCAGCCAATAGCGTAGGCGCTGTCGGTGTAGATCTTCACGTGGGTGTTCGGCCGGTCACGGACCTTGAGGAGCGCCTCGCGGATCGCCATCAGCTCCGCCTTCTGGTTGGTGCCGCGCCCCAGGGGGATGGCCCACTCCCGCTGCGTCTTTCCCGCGCACCCCACGATGCCAGCGCCCATCATGCCGCCCGCGGCCGTCCCGTTTCCGGGGCAGGCACCGTCCGTGTAGAACTCGATCGTCGTTTTCTCGTCAGGCATGAATTCGGATTGACCGCCAAGACGCCAAGAACGCCAAGGGGATGGAGAGAAGGAGAGATTGAGGGATGGAGAGACCGGATGCATCAAGAGCGAGGGACAGCCGTGCTAGCCCCCATTCTCCCTCTCACCCATTCTCCCATTCAATGAGATCTTGGCGCTCTTGGCGTCTTGGCGGTTAAACCTCACAACCAGAGGACGTCGACAGCGGTGAAGAGGAAGAGGCCGATGCTGACGAAGCCGTTGACGGTGAAGAAAGCGGCGTTCACTTTGGAGAGGTCGTGCGGTTTCACCAGCGAATGCTCGTAAGCGAGGAGGGCCGCCACTCCCACGACGCCTGCGAAGTATACCGCCCCCAGCGGGACCATGCGGGGCAGCAGCAGCAGCAGGCCCACCGTCACCACGTGCATCCCCCGGCTCACCGCCAGCGCCCCGGCCACCCCCAGGCGTGAGGGGATGGAGTGCAGCCCCGTGTTCCGGTCGAACTCCGCGTCCTGGCAGGAGTAGATGATGTCGAAGCCGCCGACCCACAGCATCACGGCGGCGGTCAGCAGCACGGGCGCCCACTCCAGACTGCCGCGCACCGCGATCCATGCGGCGGAGGGCGCGATGCCGATGGCGAATCCCAGCACGACATGGCAGAAGGCGGTGAACCGCTTGGTGAAGCTGTAGCCCCAGATCACCGCCAGCGCGACCGGAGAGAGCAGCAGTGCCAGGGTGTTCAACTGCCACGCTGCCACCAGGAAGAGCGCCGTGGTCACCAGCACGAAGAGCCAGACCTGCCCTGGGGTGAGCTGCCCCGCCGGAAGCGCCCGGATCGCGGTGCGCGGGTTGCGGCGGTCGAATTCGAGGTCGACCAGCCGGTTGAATGCCATCGCGCTGGACCGCGCACCGACCATCGCCACCAGAATCCAGCCCACCACGCGCCATGAGGGCAGCCCGTTCGCCGCCAGCAGCGTGGCCATCAGCGCGAACGGCAGCGCGAACACGGTGTGCTCGAACTTGATCATCTCCAGGATGATCCGCAGCCGCTGCCAGCCGGACGCAAGAGGATTGAGGGTCGAGCTACTTGTCATAGATGAAAAGGGAGCACGGGTCGACGCGGAAATGGCTCAGCGGATTGGTTGCAGGAACCAGGAGAGGTTGGAGACCTCCGTGTCACCGATCATCTCAAGCCAGTCCGTCAGAGCCTGGATCAGGCGCCCGAGATCATGGGCAGGGAACGTGCTCCGGTTGACGAACACCACGCCACCGTGCGGGATCCCGCGAGCTGACCATTCGCGCACCAGCGGCATGATCGTCTTGAGGTCACTGGTGACCAGGACCCACCCCGTTTCGCGTGCTGCGGCGAGGATGGCGGCATCGCTGGCCTTGCGGAACGCCCCGTCCTGCCAGTCAGCGATGATGGCAATCTCGACCCCCGGCCGATGGACGCGCACTTGGGTAGCGACAGCCCGAGGTAGATGTTCATCGAGTAGAAGCCGGGGCATCGCTCAAGCACGGACCGGCTTGTCTGGGGTCTGGACCAGAACCAATCGGATTTCAGGCAGATACTCCTTGGCCTTCTCGAAGGAGAACGAGTCGTTCTCGGACAGCGCCTCGGCGATCTCCGCAGGGTAGTCCTCCGCGTACCGCAGGACGTCCACGATCCGCTCCACGTCTTGCTCAAGGTGCTCGGCCGCGCGGGCGGCGTTCATCTGGTAGCCCTCGGCCACCATCACCACTTCCCAGACCGCAAGACCCGAGCCAACCATGTAGGCTTGGCGGCCCCCTGGACAATCGCGGAACTCCACATGCGGGTGCTCCAGCCGACGCAGGCTCTCGTCCACGAGCATCGCGCCCGTCTCTCCCACAGACTTGCCCAGCGCCTGTGACAGTCGCTCCAGGCGCTGATACTGCAGATCGGGTAAGGGCAGGCTGATCACTTGAGCCATTGGCTCACCTCGAGTTGGAGTCGGAGACTGGCCCAATTCTAGGTTATTCCTCGTCAAGGCGCCAGCGACGGGCTTCCCGGTCCTTGATCCCCAGGTGATCCAGGATGCGGAAGACCACGAAGTCGACCATCTCCTCGACACTCTGCGGACGATGGTAAAGCCCCGGCGAGGCAGGCATAACCGTGGCCCCGGCCTCGGTGACAGCCAGCATATTGCGCAGATGGATCAGGCTCAGCGGCGTCTCCCGGGTGACCAGGATCAGCTTCTTCCGCTCCTTCAGCATCACGTCCGCGCCGCGGTGCACCAGGTCGTCGGAAGTGCCGGCGACGATGCGGCCCAGGGACCCCATGGAGCAGGGGACAATCACCATCGCGTCGGGCGCTGCGGAGCCACTGGCAAAGGGGGCGTCGTAGTCCGACTTGCTGAAGAACTGGATCCGCTCCACCCCCGGCACGTCGCCGATCAACTGCCGGGGAAGGCTTGCGTCCAGCTTCAGGTCGATCCCTAGCTCCTCACGCGCAACCCGGGGAGCGGTGCCGCTCACGGTCAGGTAAAGCGGGTCGAAGTAGCGCACGGCACGCGTGAGGAACCGGGTGGCATAGAGGCTGCCGCTGGCACCGGTGATCGCCACCGCCAGGGAGCGACATGGTTCAGTCAATAGACACCCCGCTTCCTCCAGCCAGGATGGTGTCCACCCATTCTTGATCCTGGCCCGAAAGCGGCGGATTCAATGGTGGCCGATGCCGCAGGAGCCAGTCGAAGCGACCGATTGCGTAGGCTCGCTGCAGGAGGGCCTGCAGGTCAAGGACCGGCTCCGGGAGATCCCCCGCGACAGGAATGACGAGAGGAGGCAACGCATCCCGGAGTGTGAACGGCTCCACCCAGTAGCCCGATCTCTTGTAGCTCCGGAACGTGCAGTAGCTATATGCACTCTGCGGTACGGCCTCAGGGTGGCGCACTGTCGCCGCCACCGTTGCAAGCCCTCCGCGTAGCAAGTCCACTTCCACCAGTGAGGCTCCTGCCCGGAGGTATTCCTCCTGCTTGCGCTGATACTGCGTGCGCCCTTCGCCAGCGCGCTTGTTGGAGGGGCTGAGCAGTTCCACCGCCGTCACAAGTTCCTCGTCACCGAGGGAGCGGACGGTTAGATAGGCTTCCCGAACCTCCACTGCAGGGTCGGCAACCCAGTAGCCCGCAGAGGCGACAGCAGGGCGCTCCAGGAGTGCGGTTCCTCCTGGCGCGGAAGGCGACCGCAGCACCTCAAGGTCCGGAACCCGCCGCTCCCGCAGAGGGCCTTCCGCCACGTGCTCCAGGTAGACGCGGACCTCCAGTGTCGCCACGTAACCCTCTGGCAACTCGGGCTGAAGAGCATCGCAAAGATAGGTGAGCAGCCGGTTATGGAACCCTTGCCAGAGATCCGATCGCTCCAGATATGGGTCCATTCCTGGGAAAGGATTCCTATGCAGGTCAGAATTCATCGTCCAAGCCCCCGAGAACGCATCGCAAGCACCTGTCTGTTGGCATCAGAAGTGAGGCAAGCTTCCTTCGAGACCGGAACTCCGCTTCAGGTCCGCTGCCGCAAGGAGCTGATCCGCCCAGTCCTGGTCTTCGAATTCAAGTGGTGGGACTAATCCACGGGTGTAGTTCAGCAATCGCGTGAAGGCACTGTTAGCAAAAGTCCGCTGATAAACCGCTTGGAGTTCAACCGGAACTTCCGGTTCCTCTGCGTCAAGTGGAACCGTGAGCATTGGAATCGACTCACGCAGCGTCCAGGTCCTCGCCTCGTATCGGAGGTATTCGGCAGCTCGCAGCTTCCCTGTGACAAAGTCGAACGGGCCGAGAGACGATAGCCGCTCCCCAGGCACCAGGAGCGCGTTCATGCCCCCTCGTATGAAGTCGATCTCGACCAGGTTCACTCCTTCGCCGTAGAGCCGGAGTTGCTTGTTTCGATACTCTTCACGACCTGCTCCGGGGCGCTTGTTAGAGGGGCTCAGCAGTTCCACACTGGTGACGAGCCGACGCGTGGACGCTTCGAAGATGTTGAGCAGGGCTTCGCGCGATTCGAGCAGGTCCATATCGAGGTCGAGCATCACTCCCCGCGCGGCGGAAGCGTGGACGCTTGAGACCTGCTGTGGGCCAGTGCGCGCTACCTGCAGGTCTGGAATGCGGGATCGAGTTCGACCCCCTTCCTCGGTCGGCTGAAGGTAGATGCGCATCTCCATGACCGCTACATACTTGTCGGGCAGCGCGGGCTGAATGGCCTCAAGCAACCCGTGAATGTAGCTGTTGTGGAAGCCCTGCCAGAGCGGCGATGCTTCGAGGTAGGGATCGACACCCGGGAAAGGACTCGGTCTCATCTAGTCACCTCTTTGAAGATGCGCTGATCTTTCGTGTCATTCGCCCGGATAGGCGGAGCCCATGAGGTGATTCTACGTGGGCTTCAAGACGTCATCCAGCCCAAGTTGGCTCCAGATGCCGTCGATCTTCCGCCGCACGTTGGGGTCCATGATGATATCCGGCGGCCACTCTCGGTTGAAGCCTTCGCTGGCCCATTTGGCGGTGGCGTCGATGCCCATCTTGCTGCCGAAGAACTGCTGGCTGCTGGCATGGTCCAGGTGGTCCACCGGCCCGCGCGTGAAGAGGATGTCCCGCTGGGCGTCGATGTTGTTGCTCACCCGCCAGAGGACCTCCACCGGATCGTGGACGTTCACGTTCTCGTCCACCACTACGATGCACTTGCAGAACATCATCTGCCCCAGGCCCCAGAGCGCGTTCATCACCTTGTAGGCGTGGCCCGGCCACCGCTTCTTGATGGAGATGATCGCCAGGTTGTGGAAGCACGCCTCCACCGGCAGGTTCATGTCCACCACCTCCGGCAGCGTTAGCTTCAGCAACGGCAGGAAGAGCCGCTCGGTCGCTTTCCCCAGCCAGGCGTCTTCCATCGGTGGGCGGCCGACAATGGTGCTGGGGTAGATCGCCTTCTTCCGTCGCGTGATGCACTCGATGTGGAAGACCGGGAACGGCTCCTCCAGCGTGTAGTAGCCGGTGTGATCCCCGAAGGGTCCTTCCGTCCGGCGCTCCGCCGGGTCGATCCAGCCCTCCATCACGATGTCCGCGCAGGCCGGGACTTCCAGGTCGTTCGTCTCGCACTTCACCAGGTCGACCGGCTTCTCCCGGATCCAGCCGGCGAAGAGCATCTCGTCGATCTCCGGCGGCAGCGGCGCGGTGGCGGCGTAGGTGAGCACCGGATCGCCGCCCAGGCAGACCGCCACGGGCAGCCGCTCCTTGGAGAGCCGCTGGTGTTCCGCGCCGACCTTATGCAACTGCCAGTGCATGCCGGTAGTGCGCCGGTCGTACTTCTGCATCCGGTACATCCCGACGTTCCGCTTGCCGGAGACGGGATGGCGGGTGATGACCAGCGGAAGGGTAATGAAGGGACCGCCGTCGTCCGGCCAGCAGGTCTGGATCGGCAGCGCGTCAAGGTTGGGATCGCGGTCAATCACCTCCTTGCAGGGGCCGTCCTTCACATGCCGGGGAGGCGCCGTGGTGGCGACCCCCATCAGCGTGCCGCCGAGGGAGAGCTTCTCGCCCCATCCCTGCGGCATCCGCATCATCTTGTGCAGGAGGCCCTGGAGCCGCTCCGCGACCTCATCCAGGTCATTGGCGCTCAGCGCGGCGCTCATCCGCTTGCGGGAGCCGAACGCGTTGATGAGCAGGGGGATGTCGGAGCCCTTGGGCTGCTCGAAGAGGAGCGCCGGGCCGCCCGCCTTGACCACGCGGTCCGTGATCTCCGTGATCTCCAGGTGGGGATCGGCGGGGTAGCGGATGCGCTTGAGCTCACCCATCTGCTCAAGGCGGTTCACGAAGTCGTCAAGGGTCGCGTAGGCCATAAGGAGAGCGGTGCCGCGCAGGGAATGAAGCCGCGTTGGGAACGGAGCAAGTGCGGCACGTCATTCTATCATCCGGTTTTCCAGCCTCTTGCGGCCGTGAGGCACCGGGTGTAGGGTAGGCTGCGGGCGCGGTCATTTCTTCCCCGTTTCCCGCAGCCCCCCTCCGAACCGTGCGTAAGGTTCTCCCTTACACGGCTCTCCATC
>JANPLG010000545.1:0-8663 GCA_031426395.1 Actinomycetes bacterium | reverse complement strand
GACCAGCCCCTGGTCCACTCCCAGGTCCGTGCGGCGATCTGAAAAAACTGTTTTAAGCGGCCTGAACCGCCACCTGGGGGAGCAGGCGCTCCACATCCTCGCGGTTCAATCGACCCGGGTCCCAGACGGCCACATTGGCGGCACCGCAGGCAGTTCCCCACGCGAGGCATTGCTGCAAGTTATACCCACGTCGCTCTGCCCAGCATAGCCCCGCCACCATCGAGTCACCGGCGCCAAGATCATTCACCTCGACCACGGACGGCGAGGCTACTCGGAATCTCTCCCCACGCGCCACGGCCAACGACCCCTCGGCACCCAGCGAGAGGACTGCCAATTCGACGCCCCAGCCGCTGACGCGCTCCAGGGCGCGCCACCGGTCTTCTTCCGTCACCAACGCTTCGCCCAAGGTGGTTTCAAGTTCGCTCAGCGTTGGCTTCACCATCCAGGGTCCCGCCTCGTACGCCGGCAGCACGTGTGGACCCGAGGCATCCAGTGCCACGCGCGCGCCGCGTTCCATCGCCGCTCTCACCATCCACGGCACCAGCGGCCCGCCCTCCACCGAGGGCACGCTGCCGGAGATGATCACGGTCGACCCCGCCGATCCCACCTCTTCCAGAGCCGCGAGGAATCCGGCCCGCAGCCGACTGAGATCGTCCTCAAGAAGCTGCGGCCCCGGCTCCAGGTAATGCCAATACTGACCGGACTCTGCGGCCCGAACAGTGATGGCGGCCCGGGTCTGGCCGGAAACCGGCACCGGCATCACCTGCATCCCCTCGTTCCGAGCCAACTCCACCATCGCCGCGCCCGAGTGCCCGCCCTGCGTGAAGAAGACGCGGACGGACTTTCTGGCGGCAGGCTCCCCCAGCCCGATCAGCGCACGCGCGACATTCACACCCTTCCCTCCCGCAACGGTGTGCACACTCTCTGCCCGAAGCGTAGCGTGGGGAAGGTTGCGCTCCACCCACAGCGTCTTGTCGAGGGCCGGGTTGAGGGTGACCGTGAGAAACATTGAAGAGGGCGAAAGTCGCCGGACTTGACAACCAGCGCAAGTGGAATTGGTTCGGGCACTACGTTACCACAGTCGCGTCCGTTCACCAACGGCGGTGGCCGCCACGGGTGGCGCCGCCGAAAGCAGGCGGATCCCTTGACGCCACGCTTCCTTGAAAGCAGACCTAACTTGACCGACCACTCGCCTCGGTCGCGTAGTAGTGGCCACGCACTGGAGGTGGTTGCTAACATTAGGAATGTTCATTTGTCCAAAGTCCTTGAAAAACAGACCGGGGGGACACCACCACCTCTCTGGGTTGACAGAGGGGGCGAGGGGATTGGCGCCCCAGGACGATGCCCTGGGCTACCCTGATGCGCCCTTTCAGGGCTGGGGAGTATGCTGCTGGCAGGCCAGCGCGGTGCCCCTGACTGGCGTGCTGCGCCCCGTTGCGCTGGTGGCGACGGATACGGGGCTGAGTCGTGAAGCGGGGAGGCCGTGGGTTGGGGTTGCTGTGTGGATCTGGTCACATGGGTTGCATTTGCGCTGCCTCTGGAGGTGGGAGAGGATCCCCCCATTTAGACGGCGTGCGAGCGTGAGGCTCTGTCCAGCGATCTGCTCTTCCGCTGGAGCCACCCCAACCAGAAACCGGAACAGGGAACAGGGAACAGGGAACAGGGAACAGGGAACAGGGAACAGGGAACAGGGAACAGGGAACAGGAAACAGGAAACAGGGAACAGGGAACAGGAAACAGGAAACAAAACCCCCGCCCGCTACAGCCCCTTGCTGAACCTTGCCCCTGCCGCGTGTGTTGGATGTATGTTGCCTCGAGGTGCGGGGGCCAGTTGGGCGAAACTTTGGAGTGCAGTTAATGTCGCATCCGCCAGTGAGCCATTGAGTGGCTGGTCGCTGCGTGAGCTGCGACAGTCTGCTCGCTGTGCACCGGGCGCCAGATAACGCACCGGTCGGCCATGCATTCGCGTCACTATACGGCGCGTCACGCTCGGGAGAGCAACCGATGGGATTCAAGTCCACCAGTCAGTCTCGCAGGGATTTCCGCCTGCTCCTCTTCGCGGCAGCGCTGCCTGCGATCCCGGCAGCAGCGGCTACGCCTGCTCCAAAGCCGGTCGCAAGGCCAGTGGTGCAGGCACCGACTGCAAAGCTGGCGAAGGCCACTCCCGCAGAGCCGACGCCCGCTCCGGTCGTGTCCCTCGCGTTCACGGCACCCAGCGTGCTGGATGGCCCGAAGAGCCGCCAGCAGCTTCTCGTCACCGGCACCCGAGCGGACGGCAGCCAGGTGGACCTGACGTCCACTGCGGTCTATGCCAGCAAGACGCCCAAGATTGCGGTGGTCAACGTTGCAGGCGTGGTGCAGCCGATCGGGGACGGCGTGGCGACCATCCTGGCCCGGGCAGAGGGCAAAGCAGCCACCGCGCAGGTGACCGTGAAGAACACGAAGGTTCCCTTCACCTGGAACTTCGAGAATCACGTCATCTCCGTGATGAGCAAGACCGGCTGCAACATGGGCGCCTGCCACGGGGCCGCTGCCGGCAAGAACGGATTCCGCCTCACGCTGCGCGGCTACGACCCCGAGCTTGACTACGACCGCCTCCTTCACGAATCGGCCGGCCGCCGCCTGACCAAGTCAGACCCTGGCAACAGCCTCTTCCTGAAGAAGGCCGCGCTCCAGGTCCCGCACGCCGGCGGGATGCGGTTCAAGACGAGCTCGTTGGAGTACAGGGTCGTTGCGGAGTGGATTGCTTCCGGAATGCCGGGGCCCGCAGAGAAGGACCCGAAGATCACCAAGCTGGACGTGCTTCCGGCGGAGCGAATCCTGGCACCCAAGGGCAATCAGCAACTGGTGGTACGGGCGACCTTCAACGACGGCCATGTGGAAGACGTCACCCACTGGGCGCGCTACACCTCCAACGAGGAAGGCATCGCCACGGTGGACGAGGGCGGCAGGGTCGCCACGGCCGGCGTGGGCGAGACGGCGATCACTGTCTTCTACCTGGGGAAGGTCGCCTTCTCCCGGATGACGGTTCCCTTCCCTAATCAGGTGGTGGCCAAGACCTACCAGACCACGCCCCGGCACAACTACGTCGACAACCTGGTGCTGGCCAAGCTGGAGAAACTTCGCATTCTCCCGTCCGATATGGCGACGGACGAAGAGTTCCTGCGCCGCGCCTACCTCGACGCCATCGGCACCCTCCCCGCCCCCACGGAAGTTCGCGCCTTCCTCTCGGACAAGTCGAGCGACAAGCGCACGCGCTTGATCACTGAGTTGCTTGAGCGGCCCGAATACGTCGACTTCTGGACCTACAAGTGGGGCGACCTCCTCCGCATCAACCGGGAGACGATGACGGAGAAGGGCATGTGGGCCTTCTACCAGTGGCTCCAGCAGAGCGTGGCGGACAACAAGCCGTGGGACCGGCTGGTCTACGAAGTGATCACCGCCAACGGCTCCAATTTCTCCGATGGCCCGAGCAACTTCTATCGCACCAGCCGAACCCCGGAAGACCTGACGGAAACCGTCAGCCAGGCCTTTCTCGGCATCCGCGTGCAGTGCGCCAAGTGCCACAACCACCCGTTCGAGAAGTGGACCCAGTCGGACTACTACAAGTTCGCCAACCTCTTCTCCCGCGTGAACCGCAAGGCGGGGGATTACCCCTCTGACCTGGTGATCACGGCGGCGAACGGCGGCGAGATCGCCTTCCCGAAGACCGGCAAGCCGCTACTGCCGACCCCGTATGACGGTCAGCCGATGGCGCTGGACGCGAAGAATGACCGCCGCGTCTACCTCGCCGATTGGCTCGCCTCGCCGAAGAACGAGTATTTCGTCCGCTCCATCGTGAACCGCGTGTGGCGGCACTACATGGGCCGGGGCCTTATCGAACCGGTGGATGACCTCCGCGCCACCAACCCGGCCTCCAATGAGCCGCTGATGGCCGCTCTTTCGAAGGACCTGGTGGACCACAAGTTCGATCTGAAGCACCTGATGCGCCAGATCATGCTGAGCCGGACCTACCAACTCACCAGCCGGCCGCGTCCGGAGAACAAGCGGGACGACCGCCAGTACAGCCGCTACTTCGTGAAGCGCCTGACGGCCGAACAGCTCCTGGACGGCATCTGCTCCGTGACCGGACAGGGCGAGAAGTTCAACGGCCTGCCGATGGGCTTCCGCGCCATCCAGCTTCCGGACACCAAGGTCAACAACTACTTCCTCGACGTTTTCGGGCGCCCTCCGCGCCAGATCACCTGTGACTGCGAGCGCGCCCAGGAACCGAACATGGCGCAGGCGCTCCACCTCATCAACGGTGCAGGGGTCAACCAGAAGATCTCCGCGCAGGGTGGACTGGTCGACAAGCTGATCAAGGCCGGCAAGAAGGACAACGAAGCGGTCGAGGAGATGTACCTCACCTGCTTTGGGCGGTTCCCCACCAAGCAGGAGATGGAAGCTGCCCTCGCGGCCATTGACGAAGCAGTGAACCCGAAGCCGGTTGTCGCACCCGTTGTTGCCCCCGCTGCTCCGACCGTAGCCCCCGCCGTTCCGGCCAAGCCGACCGATCCGAAGGCCGCCCTACCGGCAGGCACCAAGCCGGCTCCGGTAGACCCGAAGGCTGCCAAGCCGCTGCTGAAAGTGGACCCGAAGGCGGCTCCGGCCAAGCCGATGCTGAAGACCGACCCGAAGGCGGCTCCGGTTAAACCGGCGGTCAAGGGCGAAGCAGTGAAGCCCTTAGTGGCCAAGCCGGTCGTCGCCAAGCCTGCGGATGTAAAGCCTACCGAGGTGAAGTCGACCGTCCCCGCAGCGCCTCCCGCGACGGCGGTGGCTGCTAAGCAGGCTGACATGAAGCCTGCCGACGCCAAGCCAGCCGAAGCGCCGAAGGTCGATCCTGCCGTGGCCCGACGCCAGGTCTACGAGGACCTGCTCTGGGCACTGATCAACGGCAAGGAGTTCGTGTTCAATCACTAGGTCGCCGGACTCCGGCAAGACAATTGCGGCAACCCTTCGGGGTCTGACCGCCCGGGACCTATGGAAGTAGGTGCTCAAGGGAGCGAGGAGCAATCCTCGCTCCCGCCATTTTCTGGCGGTTGCCGGGAAAGACCCGCCGGTGACGGGTGTCCCCAAGCCTTTGTGGTAGCGCAGTCATTGCCTAGACAACGGTGCGACCGACTTGGCTGAGGGACGAGCGGTGCATTGGAGGTGGCCCCCCAGCCCCCAATTCTGGGGGAGATTCCTACTTCAGTGATGCGACCACTTGACCAAGGGATACCTGTGCTCGGGGATTGTGTTCGGACAAGTCGAGTCGGTGGCCCTTAGCCAGGCACGCTCATGGTCCGATCGCCTCCGGCCGAACGTCGCGCTTCGATCCTCTGAATGGCGATCTGCCTTCAGCCCGCAGAGCGGGGTTCGCGTGAGTAGGCATCGGGTTCAGCCGATGCCGGGCATTGCCCTCGCAACCGCCTCGCTATTGGACACGCCAACGTAGCGAAGAGACCTGTGAGCACAAGCTACCGTGCCACTGACGTCGCGGCTAACGCGGGTAGACGGCCACCATCCAGATGTGCCACAGCATCAGTTGCACGCCCAGGCCGGTGAACGCCAGGTGGACGATAGTCCACGCCCGCAGGAAGCGGTGATACCCGCGCAGCACCTCGACCCGGTTCAGCTCCCGGAGGAGCGGTGCGGCGGCCGAGGGGAGCGCCTTGAGGTGGGGCGTTGACGCGGCGCGGTCCACATCCCGCTCCCAGGAAGCCCAGTTGCGGAAGCGGTGCGCGGCGAAAAGCCGACGGAACATCAGCTCCCGCTTCGCACGGCCAATGGCCTCAAGAAGGATCACGCGGGTGAGTCCGGTCACGTTGGCCGGTGCCGTCTCGGCCAGCTTGTTCAGTTGCTGATCCAACTCGCGCTTACGGATGTCCAGTTCCTTGAGCACCGCCGGCCGCGCTTCGTTGCGCACCATCCATGCCTTGAAGGCGGACTGGAACGCCCAGCCAACAAGGCCCGTGAGCACCGTCCCCCACATTCCCACCTGCAGCGCGCCCAGGAAGAGGCTGCGGATGGCGAAGCCGGAGTGGCACCCCAGGACCACCAGCGCCGTCAACCCGAGCAGCAGGTGCGCCCGGTACCAGAACTCCATGCTTCCCAGCCGGAAGCGGTAGACGATTCGGCGGAGACCGTAGGTCGCGAGGAAGAAGAAGAGACCGGTGCCGGCCAGGCCATACCAACGGCCCAGTTCCGTGGCGGCGGGAACGCTGGTGCCACGCGTCTCGCGCAGGAAGTACCAGATGAGACCGCCGCACAGCACCCACGTCAGCAGCGTCATCAGCCGGTAAAGGGGATGACTACCGCGCCGCTGGACGGCGGGCCGCTTGATTCCGGGCAGCAATCCCGCCGTGCTCTTTACCGTCTGCGCCATGCGAGCTTCTTCTTCCTAGGGGCGTCTTGAAGGAGGGGACGGAATTGAAAATTGAAAATTGAAAACTGCAAATTGCAAATTATTATTCCGGTCACTTCGTGACTTCGGCCTTTACGTCCAGGTGGCCGAGATACAGACCGCCCTGGTAGGCGACCAGCGACAGGTCATAGCTCCCCGCTGTCTTCTCCGTGACGCCATACTTCGCCTCCGAGTGGGGAGCGTCCAGGGGCAGCATCATCTGGCGGAGCGCTCCGCCGCCCACGCGGAAGCTGTCCGGCGCTTGCAGGAAGAAGTTCAGCTTGATGCCGCTGACACCTTGCTCCGGCCGGTGCGGCATGATCGGCAGGCCGGGACCTTCCTTGCGGATGCGGACCGAGAGTTCGGATGGGCGGCCGGCCACCGGAGGCTTCTCCCACTGCGCCGTGACGTACAGCGGCAGCGGATCATCCGCTGGACGGTTGCCGCGCGGACTGCCCTTCGGCTTCGCCAGCGCTTCGGCGAACTGGCGGTCGCCGTCCACCCGGAAGACGGCACCGGTGGGACAGTGCTGGACGCAGGCCTGGTACGGAAGCGCATGGCAAAGATCGCACTTCACCGGGTAGTTCGCGCCCTTCCGGGTACCTCCAACCTCAATGTGCGTCAGCTTCTCGGGCAACAGGCCTTCCAGCCACTGAAGGATCGGTGGCAACTTCCGCAATCGGACGTCTGGGGTTGGCACCGTGTAAATGCTTCCGTAGGGGCAGCCCTGGCTGGGATCGGAGCACTTCCCGCACTTGATGCAGCGGTCGTAGTCAATCCAAACAGCACCGGTGGCCGCGTCCCGCTCGATGCACTGCGTGGGGCACGGCACCTGGCAGAGCGCCACCTCGCAGTGCTGGCATGAGTTGGTGAAGCGGACGTGCGGCATCACATCCTCGTCCTGCCGCATGTCGTTCCAGTGGAAACGGGAGAGGCCGTCCGCGTGGACCGACTCGCAGGCGGTGACGCAGTTGTTGCACCGGATGCAGTCATCCATGTCGACCGCCAGCACCCAGTTGCCAGCCAAATGCTGGGTATCGAGCATCCAGGCCAGCGCTTCGGAGCGGCGCTGACCTGCCTCCGCCTGAAGGCCGCGGTTCATCTCCATGCGCTGGCGGGCGGTGGCGGTGAGCTTTTCTTTCACCGAGGGAAGTCGGCTCAGCAGTTCCCCGAACTCGCTGCGGGCGATGCGGATGGCGTCCACCCGCTGCAGTGCGGTCACCGTCTGCTGACGTCGGTCCGTGCCGCTGATCTCCGGCAGCAGTGCCAACTCCCCCACCGTATCCCCGTCACCCACCCACGCCACCGGCATGGGACCCTTGTCCGTCTCCTGGACTACGGTGATCTGGCCGTTCAGGACGATGAAGAGCGCGTCGGCTTCCTCGCCTTGGAAGAAGATCGGCTCATAAGGGACGAAGAGCTCCAGCGTGGCGATATCGCGCACCGCCTCCAGCTCCGAGGTCTCCAACCCCTTGAAGAAGGTCGTGGCCTGAAGCTGCGTCAGCATCGCCCGCTCGCGGTAGCGCCGCTGGACCAACTCCTTAAAGGTGGCGCTCTGCTTACGCAGGTCTGAGACGCCCTGCCGATCCGCTTCCATCACTAGGCAGGGACCGTCCGCCAGCACCGTGGCGCTGCGCGGCTGGTAGGCGATCACCGCGATCTCGCCGAAGAAGTCCCCCTGGGCCAGGGGGAAGGTCCCCGCACCACCTGGAGCCAACACGGTGGCCGACCCTGCGACGATGAAGAACATTGTGCTGCCATAGTCGCCCTCGCGAACAATGGCGTCCCCGCTGGAGAAGAGGCGGAAACGGGAGCGGCGTATCGCCGGGTCCAGCGCATCTGAAGCGGCGTCGCTCACTGACGGAATCGCGTGCACCAGAGGGCGGAAGAACTCGACCTTGAAGAGGCTGGCCACGTCCGTGAGAAGCAGCCGCAGTTCCGCCTCATCGATCTCCATCACCACGCTGGCCTCGCGGGCCTGTGGCCGCTCGTTCAGCGGCAGGCCCCGGAGACCCGTCCACTGTCCGAAGATGCGTGTGGGTTCTGGGTCACCTGCTGGTTCCGCGGCATCGTCAGCGGCGGCCGTCACAGTCGGCGATGCGGCGGCCAAGGAACCGCTCAGGACCACATAGGCCCCTTTCCGCTTGGCGGACAGCGGCAGCGACTCGCCTGGTTGCAGAAGCCACGCCTCGGAGCGCTGGAGGGCGGAGCGGTACCGCCGCGCGTCGGGCAGCTCGAA
>JANPLG010000544.1:0-2160 GCA_031426395.1 Actinomycetes bacterium | reverse complement strand
ATGAGGCCAACCTGCGCCCGCCGCCGGAGCACCCAATGCACCACCAGACCGAAGCATCCAAGCATTGCTGCAAGTCCGGAGTAGAACGCGCCCTTCTGGCTGCCGGAAACGATCGGTGCGCCGAGGTAGAGGCCGATGTAGTCGAGGAACCGCAGGGGATGCTTGAGAGCTTCCAGGAACGACGGATGGTGCCCGGGCTTGTGGTATCCGATCAGGTAGCTGGCGATCAAGAGCGCCGCCACCCCCAGCCAGAGGCCCAGCGCACGCTTTGAGTGCTGCTCCCCAAGCATCCAGCCACGGACAACCAGAACTGCGGCTCCGATCACCCAGAAGAGAACGCCGTTCGCGAAGGAATAGGTGGCGACCACGCCCGCAGCCACCGCTCCGAGCATCGCTGCTGGGCGAAGATCCCGCGCGGTGAGGCACGCCACCCCGGCGGCAACTGCGGCCACGTTCATGAAGATTTGGAGTTGCCAACCCCAGAGCCAGTTCTCCCACTGGGAGAGACTGAACGCCAGTACGGAGAGCGCAGGCAAAGCGAGGAGCAGCCACGGTTGACGTGCTTCCCGGCTGGTGCGGACCAGCATCACCGCCACCGCCGCGAACAGGACGCAGCCGAGGACCACGTTGACCACCAGTTCGGAGGCGATGTCCCATCCGTTGAGACGGATGAGACCCAGCATCACGAGCCGTGGGAAGATCAGCCGATGCTCGTTGTGCTGCGCGTGGAGGTCGGCGAAGGTAAGGCGGCCCTCCATGAAGCGCTGAAGGGTGCCGACAAACGCCCACTGGTCGTTCTGGGGGACATCCACCCAGTGGCGCTGCAGGCACAGGACCAGGACAGCCAGGGGCACTGCAGCCGCTATCCAGATCAGCACATGGGCGATGGCAGGGAGCGGCGTCGCCTTCTCTGCCATTTCGGCCTCGTCTGCCGCGCCTGGCGCCCGCTTGCCTTCCGGAGGCATCTAGGCCTGGCTCTCCGCCGCCCGCCGCGCCGAGGCCTCGAAGATCTGCCCGACGATGTCCTTGAAGCTGTGCCTGAGGTCCCACTCCGGGTAGTGGCTGCGGAACTTGCTCACATCGCTCACCCACCAGATGTGGTCCCCGGAACGGTTCTGCTCCTGGTAGGAAACCTTCATCTCCCGGCCGGTGAACTGCTCGCACAGCTTCACCGCTTCAATGACGGAGCAGTTGCTGAACCGGCTGCCGCCGAGGTTGTAGACCTCCGCCGGTCGGGGGTTCTTGAAGAAGTGGTAGAAGGCGGAGACCAGGTCGTCGCAGTGGATGTTGTCGCGGACCTGCTTCCCCTTGTAGCCGATGATGGTGTACGGCTGATCGGTCACGGCGCACTTGACGAGGTAGGCGAGGAAGCCGTGGAGGGCGGCGCCGGAGTGCTGCGGGCCGGTGATGCAGCCGCCCCGGAAGCAGCCGGTCGGCATCCCGAAGTAGCGGCCATACTCCTGGACCAAGACATCCGCCGCCACCTTCGACGCGCCGAAGAGGCTGTGCTTCGTCTGATCGATGCTCATCGTCTCATCGATGCCGATCTCGTACCGGTGGCCCGGCTCGATCTCCCAGCGGGTCTCCATCTCCACCAGCGGCAGCGCGTTCGGCGTGTCGCCGTAGACCTTGTTGGTGGAGGTGAAGATGAAGGGCGCTTCCGGTGCGTGCTGGCGGGTCAGCTCCAGCAGGTTGAGGGTGCCGTTGGCGTTCACCTCGAAGTCGACATGCGGCTCGCGGGCGGCCCAGTCGTGGGAGGGCTGCGCTGCGGTGTGGATGATCGCGGCCAGGTTCTTGCCGTATTCCTTGAAGATGCCCTCAAGGCCGGCGCGGTCCCGGATGTCCACGTTTGCGTGGCGGTAGGTGGGCAACTGGCGCTGCAGGTCGTCGCGGTTCCAGACGGTGGAAGCCCCCTCGCCGAAGAAGTAGCTGCGCATGTCGTTGTCGATGCCGACGACGTCCATGCCGAGGCCGCTGAAGAACCGCACCGCGGACGAGCCGATCAGGCCCGCCGATCCCGTAACCAGTACTACACTCATGAATCAACTCCCAGTCGGCGGCATTGGACGCGGCCAAGCGGCCCCGACGAAGCGGTCACGCCTCAGTCGACGAAGACGGTGCGGACCAGGGCCTCGTGGTCCCGGATCCAGCGGACAATGC
>JANPLG010000543.1:0-15678 GCA_031426395.1 Actinomycetes bacterium | reverse complement strand
AATGAGTTTGCCAGAAACCGGATCGCAATCTCCAATCGTGGCGATTGGACCGAGGGATTGGGAGGGCGACCCCATGCGGGCCGTCGCCATCGATGACCGAATGGTTGTCGAAGGCTGGACCGGCGCGGAACGGAAAGCCTTCGGGACAGTGGCCGATGTGCTCAAGGGCCGCCGCATGTCGGCAGAGGAACTCGCCACGCGAGGCATCCCTAGTCCCCTTGGCGATCTGTGACCCTGGGCTAACCGCGAGGGCAGCGGTGGCAGCGAGTCCGAGCCACTCCCGGAGGTGACCGGCTGCGGAACGCTGGGCAGGGAGCGGGTGGCCGCCTCAATGCAGGCGGTGGCTCGGCGGAACAGCTCCAGGCTCTCTCCAGAATGGGGCGACCACGCGCCACAGAGGCTCCGCAGCCGGGGCAGCGCCACCCGCAGTTCCAGGACCGGCTCCATCGCCGCGATGCGGGCGAGCGCTTCTGCGGCTGCTTCCACCACCTGCGGGTCCTCGTCGGAGAGCAAGTGCGAAAGGGGGAAGACCGCTCCCGCGTCTCCGAGGCGACCCAGCGCCAGCGCGCTCCGGAATCGGGTGACTCCGCTGGCGGACCGAAGCTGGCCGATGAGCGGCTCCACCGCGCGAGGGTCGCCCAGCCGACCGAGGGCCTCCGCGTTCCAGGAGTGTGCGGCCTCTGGGTCGAGCAGGGCCTCGAGGAGCGGCGTCACGGCGCAGGCATCCCCCAGGTTCCCCAGCGCCTCCGAGGCCCTCGCGCGCACCCAGCGGTCCGGGTCACGCAGAGCGGCGATCAGGGCGGGCACCGCGCTAGTCTCGCCCGGAACCTGGCCCGGAACCTGGCCCAGAAGGCCCAGCGACTGCGCCGCCGCACTACGAACCCAGCCGTCGCTGTCGTCCAGGGCGGCAATCAGGGCGGCGCGGGCACCGGGGGGAAGCTCTGCGGCCGGAAGCTTGGCCAGCGTCTCCGCAGCGCGGGCGCGGAAACCCGGGTCGGCGTGGCCCAGCTCAGTCAGGAGAGCATCCGCCTGGGTGCTCGAAAGCTCTGCGGCTCGGGTACGGGTGCCGGAACTCCCCAGCAAAAGGCTGCTTCGCTCAACCAAGGTTCCCAGCATCCCGCGCACCTCCCCAGCGACGGCCACAACGGCTAACCGGCGCACCTTATAAGGTCGGCTGAAACTGGCGCGGCAGATTGCATCAAAGGGTGGATTCTCCATCGAAGAGTACAGCGCCATGGTGTTTCCATCGGGAGCATCGCCGCCTGCGCTGGGATCGCAAAGGGTCACGCCAGGGGAGGTATGCTATAGTGCGACCCAGGCTTCGCTCCCGGCGATGCCCTCTTGTCACGGGTGAACCGCGCCCGTATCGACTGCCATCACAGAGGAATGAGGACCGATGTCGAGCCGACTGGACGTGAGTGGAAGCGAGCTGCACCGGCTCTTCGGTCACCGGGTGGGCGTGATCCAGCCCAACCCCACGCATCCAAGCGGGATGGAGACCGTCGAGGGCATCCTGGAAGGATTCGACGGCTGGGTGATGACCATCCGCACCGCCGACGAGAAGTGGTTCATTCCGCTGACCACCGTCTTCCGCATCCACGAGCTTCCCCCGGCTCCGTAGCGACGGCATGGTCCCAAGGGCCGTCGCGCCTGCGGAAGGGATCGCGGGCTGGAGCGGGCAAACGGGGTGCGGAGGAATCCCCCGTGTCCGAAGCCCAGTCTGATGCGAATAGCTCCGAAGCGAATGGCTCCGATGCGCCGATCATGATCGACCGGATCGAGATCTATCACGTCCGCCTGCCGCTCATCTATCCCTGGAAGACGGCCTACGGCGAGGATGCGGACATCCACTCCGTCCTCTTCCGCATGGTCTCGGGATCTGAGAAAGGCGGGGCTGAGAACGGAGAGCACGAGGGCTGGGGCGAGACCACGCCCTTCTTCGCGCCAACCTACTCCCCGGAGACCGCTACCACCGTCTTCTTCCTGAACCAGGAGGTCTTCTGCCCGCTACTGGTCGGGCAGGAGTTCGCCACTGCGGACGCGCTGCTCCGGGTGCTCCGCCATTTCAAGGGCAACCCCTTCGCGAAGGCGGGGCCGGAGAGCGCCTGGTGGGACCTGAAGGCGCGCCGGGATGGCGTCCCCCTCGGCAGGCTGCTGGGCGTGGAGCGGGACCGCGTGGAGGCCGGCAGCGACTTCGGCGTCCAGGACTCCATCGAGATGCTGCTGGGGAAGATCCAGGGAGCGGTGGACCGGGGCTTCAAGCGGACCAAGCTGAAGGTGCGGCCCGGTTGGGACCTGGAGATGCTGCGCACCGTCCGCGCCCACTTTCCCCGTCACACCTTCCATATCGACTGCAACAGCGGCTACACCCTGAACGACCTCCACTTCTTCAAGCAGGTGGACCGCCTCAGCCTGGCGATGATCGAGCAGCCGCTCTTCCACCGGGACCTGCATGACCACGCGGAACTCCAGGAACAGTTGGACACCCCCATCTGCCTGGACGAGTCGGTGTGCCACGAGCGGGACTTGGAGCTGGCGCTGCGACTCGGTTCATGCCGCTACCTCAACATCAAGATTGGACGCGTGGGCGGCATCTCCGTCGCGAAGCGCCTCCACGACCGTGCCCAAGACGCCGGCATCCCGTGCTGGGTGGGCGGGATGCTGGAGAGCGGCATCGGAGGCGGGCTGAGCATTGAGCTGGCGGGGCTCGGCAACTTCACCTACCCGGCCGATCTCTTCCCCAGCGCCTTCTTCTACCGCGAGGACCTCACCGAGCCGGAGATGGTGCTGAACGAGGACTGCACCTTCAGCCTCTCCACGGTACCAGGCACGCCCTACCGCCCGGTGATGGAGCGGATTGAGCGGGCCACCGTGCGCAAGGCGGTGATTTCGGCTCAGACGTGAGCCCACTCACCCATTCGCCCACTCACTCCCTAACAACAATGGGTGACATTAGCTTGAGCACGCAGATCCGCCCTGCAACCGAAGCCGATCTACCGGCCATCGTGGAGATCTACAACCAGTCGATCCCAGGCGGCTGGTCCACGGCCGATACCCGCCCGATCACGGTTGAGGAGCGGGTGGAGTGGTTCCGCAAGTTCGATCCAGAGCGCCGGCCGATCTGGGTGATGGAGATCGACGGGCGGGTGGTCGCCACCGCGTACCTGTCGTCGTTCTACGGCGGCAGGCCGGCGTACGATGCCACCGCGGAGATCAGCATGTATGTCGCCAGCGACCATCAGCGCCAGGGGATCGGCCGGCGGCTGAAGCAGTGGGTGATCGACCAATGCCCGAGCCTCGGGGTCACCACCCTCCTGAGCATGCACTTCGACCACAACGAGGCGACCCGCCGGATCAACGAGAGCATGGGGTTCGAGCCGATGGGCCACCTCGTCGGGATCGCGGAGATGCAGGGCCAGAAGCGGGGACTGATCATCGCCGGACTCCGCATTCCGCCCCAACTCACAGACGCGGCGGGGAATTGACGCGATCTGACGACCAGGGGAGGGGGTTGCTAACGGCACTGCCCGACAACCCCGCATCTAACTTGACCGACCACGGGTCGCTCAACCGGACGGAGGCTGTCCTGGAGACCCGGATGCGTCCCCTTTGGCAGGCAGATACTCAACCGGCAGCATCTCCGCTACCGCATCGTACACCCGCTGGGTCAGCAGATCGGTGCGCTCCCGGCGCGGCAGGGAGGGGTCGATCTCCTGTGGGAAGATCGGCTTGCCGAAGGTGACGGTGACCCGGCGGGGAACCCATCGCAGCCGGAACTTCGGCTCCATGGTGAGCAGGATGTCCGTTCCGGTCACCGCCACGGGGACGATGGGGACGTTGTTCCGCATCGCCAGCATCGATGCGCCCCCCTCGAAGGGGTAGAGGACGCCGGTGACGGTGGTCCCGCCCTCCGGGAAGACGGTGAGCAGGTGCCCCATCGACAGCCGCTCCTCCGCCATCCGGAAGGCTTCCCGGTCAAAGCGGCCACGCTCCACCGGGAAGGCACCGAAGATCCGCAGCAGCTTCCCCAGGACCGGCATCTCGAAGAGGAAGTCGTTCGCCATGTAGAACGTGTGGCGGCGCAGGGCCATCCGGATAGCAGGCGGATCGGCCCAGCTCAGGTGGTTGGACGCCAGGATGGCGGCACCGGCCGGAATGTTCGCCATCCCCGAGGCGCGGTACCTGCCCAGTAGCCGGAACACCGGACTCAAGAGCGCCCGCCCCGCAAGCACCCACAGCGGATGCGGCGGGGCGAGAGGAAACCCGTGCTCCCTGGAGCCACGATCCACACGGTCACCCGCTATCTGTTGCTCCGGATTCGGTTGAGGGGTGCTTGCAGGCAAGGTCTTGGTCAGTAGGCGAAGTGTGGTACGGGCAGTCAACGATGCCTCAGCCATGATGCACCGGTTCGGGATCGCAAAGCGACGATCTGCTTCCGCTTCTCCGGATAACGTACCTCGGACATGTGCTCCATTCCATCACCCAGCGCAAGGCGATACATTTCACCGGAGGCGACGCCCTATGCAGGAGCAGACAGTGCGAACCGAGCGGAACCTGACCCAGCTTCGGGAGCGGCACCTGGCCGAGACCGACTGGCTGGCGGCCCACCTGGAGGATCTCAACCTCCGCGTGGTGGACGTGCGCGGTGACGTGAGGACCCAGACCGAGCCGGACGGCTACCAGACGGCGGAGTACCTCGGCCGACGGAACGCCTACGAGCCCGCTCACATCCCCGGGGCGGTTTACCTCGACTGGACCACCGACCTCGTCGATGAGAACGACCCGGTCCCCGCGCAGGCCGCGCCGCCGGAGAAGCTTGCAGCGCTGCTGACGAAGCTGGGCCTGGGGGATGGCGCGCTCATCGTCGCCTACGATGACCATCCGGCCAACCAGTTCGCCACCCGCTTCTGGTGGCTGCTCCGGTACTACGGCCATGACAGCGTCCGCGTCCTGAACGGCGGCTGGAAGAAGTGGACCACGGAGGGGCATCCGGTGACCGCCGCTCCTTCCACTCCCAGCCCGATGCCGTTCACGCCGAAGGTCGACCCGCAGTGGCGGAAGACGGCGGAGGAGGTGCGAAACCTTTTGGGCGACGCAGGGTCCGTGCCCGGAGTAACGCTGGTCGATGCCCGGGACGAGGGGCAGTTCACCGGCCGCGTCCGTCGCGGCGTGCGAGGCGGTCACATCCCCGGAGCCATCAACGTCCCCCGCGAGGGACTGGTCGGCCCGGACCGCACCTTCGCTGACGCGGAAACGCTTCGGGCCGCTCTCACCTCCGCCGGCCTGCCCCTTGATGAGCTTCGGAGGGAGCTGAAACGCGAGGTGATCGCCTACTGCAACGGCGGCGTAGCGTCGACCACGGTCCTCTTCGCCCTAAGCCTGCTCGGCCACTCCCGCCTCTCCAACTACGATGGCTCCTGGAACGAGTGGAACCAGCGCGAGGAGCTACCCGTGGAAGCAGAAACTCGCCAGGCCGCCAGCACTCACGGAATGGGTCAGTAGCACCCAATTGATCGATCGCCCGGCACCCTCCGATGAAACAACTTGCCCTACCACTCGTCTTCCTCGCGTGCTTGATTGCCGCGCCCCGGGTCACCATCGCCCAGGCACCGCCCGCTATGGCGCCCGCTGTGCCGCCAAAAGATTACAAGCTCGGCGCGGACTCCCTGCCGCAGGAGGGGGTACCCAAAGGGAAGCTGGAGGGGCCGTTCCTCTTCAAGAGCCAGGTCTACACTGGAACGGTGCGCAAGTACTGGGTCTACGTGCCCGCGCAGTACGACCGGACCAAGCCGGCGGCGCTAGTGGTGTTCCAGGATGGCCAGCGCGCCAGCAACCCGAACGGGTCGATCCGCGCGCAGAACGTGATGGACAACCTGATCCACCGGAAGGAGATGCCAATGGCCCTGGGGCTCTTCATCACCCCCGGCCATCGCGCCGAGGAGTATCCGGACACCCTCGGCTTCAGCAACCCGAACAACCGCAGCGAGGAGTACGACTCCATGGGCGACGCCTACGCCCGCTTCATCTGCGACGAGATGCTTTCGGAAGTCGCCAAGAGCTACAGCATCACCAAGGACCCGGAGGGACGCGCCATCGCCGGCTGGAGCAGCGGGGCCATTGCCGCCTTCACGGTGGCCTGGAGCCGGCCGAACGAGTTCCGCAAGGTGATCAGCGCCATCGGCAGCTTCACCAACATCCGGGGCGGACACGTCTTCCCGGAGCTGGTCCGCACCACGCCGAAGAAACCGATCCGGATCTTCATTCAGGACGGCATCCACGACAACCGCAACGTCAACCCGGACCGCGACTGGTACCTGCAGAACCAGAAGATGGTCGAGGCGCTGAAGGCCCAGAACTACGACCATCAGGCCGTCTTCGGGGAGGGCGGGCACTCCGATGGCCACGGCGGCGCGATCCTGCCGGAGATCATGCGCTGGATCTGGCGTGATTACCCGAAGTAGCGGGGCGAAGGGGAGGGGATGGAATTGAAAACTGCAAATTGCAAATTGCAAACTGAGAATTCGTCGGCACCAGGGGAATGACCCCGTATCGGCGAATTGAGGGTCATGCCGGCTTCATCTCCCACCCTCAATCCTGATGTCCAGCGCCCCGCCGCCGAAGCGCTCTACGCGGCGGAACTGGAGCGCCTTGCACGGGAGGACGCACGCGCTCCTCGTCCGGGCGGCTGGCGGCTGGCGCCGTCCTCGGTGCTCCGGTTCATCCTGGGTGACGAAAAGGCCGGCATCGCGCCCAAGTTCGTCGGGAGCCGCGCGTTCCTGGAGCGGTGCATCGTGGCGCTGGCCACCAACCGGGGCCTGATGCTCATCGGGGAGCCGGGGACGGCCAAGAGCTACCTGAGCGAGCTGCTGGCGGCGGCCATCAGCGGCGACTCCACCCTCATCATCCAGGGGAGCGCCGGCACCACGGAAGACAACATCAAGTACTCCTGGAACTACGCCCTGCTCCTGGCGGAAGGTCCCAGCACCCGGTCGATGGTCGCCGCGCCGCTCTACCGCGGCATGGACCAGGGGCGGCTGGTCCGCTTCGAGGAGATCACCCGCTGCCCGGTCGAGATCCAGGACACGCTCCTCTCCGTCCTCAGCGACCGCGTCCTGCCGATCCCGGAACTGGACGACGAGCACCGCACCCTCTACGCCCGCGTGGGGTTCAACATCATCGCCACCGCCAACACGCGGGACCGGGGCGTGAACGAGATGAGCGCGGCCCTCAAGCGCCGCTTCAACTTCGAGACGGTGCCGCCCATCTCCGACCTGAAGCACGAGATGGCATTGGTGCAGCGCGAGACCGACCGCCTCCTGCAGCGCGCCCAGGTGCCGGTCTCCATGAAGCCGGACATGACGGAACTGCTGGTCACCACCTTCCACGAGCTGCGCAACGGAAAGACGGGCGACGGTAAAGCCCTGGAGCCACTCTCCAGCGTCATGAGCACGGCGGAAGCGGTGTCGGTGGGGTATGCGGCGGGCATCCACGCGTACTACTACGCCGGTGGCGCGGTAACTCCGGAGCACCTCGTCCAGAGCCTGATCGGGACCGCAATCAAGGACGCGCCGGAGGACCTGAAAAAGCTCCAGCACTACTTCAACCACGTGGTCCGCAGCCGCCGTGGCGACGCCTGGAAGGCCTACTTCGAGGCGCGGAAGCATCTGGATTAGCCGTGATCACCCCTACGGTACCGGAGAGTGTTCCGCACGAGCAAGGCGAGGTGCCCGTCGAGGTAGTGCTTCGCGAGCTAGATCCGGGCATCCTTGACCTCTCGGCGCGCGCAGTTTTTGTGCCGGTGCGCCACCACAGCCCGGCCTGCGCCCGGATGGTGCTGCAACTGGCCCGAGAGCTGAAGCCTGCGGTGATCCTCATCGAAGGCCCCTCCGACTTCAACGAGCGCATCCACGAGGTCTTCCTGCCGCACCGTCTTCCCATCGCGGTGTACACGTACGTCCGGTCGGAATCGATCCGTCGCGGCGCTTACTACCCGTTCTGCGTCTACTCTCCGGAGTGGCAGGCGCTTCAGGTGGCGCGGGAGCTGGACATCCCGGTGCGGTTCATCGACCTCCCCTGGGCGGAGATGGTGAAGACCGAGGACGAGACCGCCGCGAGCCACCTCTACGCCGACGGGGAGCTCCGCGCGAGTGACTTCATCACGGCACTCTGCGAACGGGTGGGCGTGGAAGGCTTCGATGCACTCTGGGACACCCTCTTCGAGATCGATCCCGACCTGCCGGTGCCCGTCCTGCTGGAACGCTGCCACCGCTTCTGCTACCAGGCCCGCGTCCTCGATCGCCATGTGCCGGAGCAGGATCTCCGCCGCGAGGCGTTCATGGCGCAACAGGTCCGGAAGGCTCTGGAGGAGTTCCCCGGTCAGGCGCTGGTGGTCACCGGCGGCTTCCATTCCAGCGCCCTGCATCGCCTCGTGAACGAGGATGGTGCATCGTCGGCAGAGAGTTCCAACGTTCCTTTGCGTATGGGAGAGGGGGAGAGGGGGGGAGCGGGCGAAGCATCCGACCCCCAACCCCCAACTCCCGACCCCCAACTCCCATCCCCCACGACTGGCATCGCTCTGACTCCCTATTCGTATGAGCGGCTGGACAGCCTGACCGGTTACGACGCGGGAATGCCGAACCCTGGTTTCTACCACCAGGTCTGGGAGAATCGGGCGAAACCCCGCGCAAAGTCTCCGGCCGCAACCCACCGGAAGCTGCTGGCGGAGGTCGTCCGCGAGCTGCGGAAACGAGGGCAGCGCTTCAGCACCGCGGATTTGATCGCGGTCGAGACCACGGCGCAGGCGCTGGCATCCATTCGCGCCCATGAGGAAGTGTGGCGGGCGGACCTGATCGACGGCATCCTCGGGGCACTGGTGAAGGACGAACTGGAGCAGGGTCTTCCGCATCCGTTCCTCCAGGCGGTCTACGCCGTCTTCCGGGGCGGAGAGCGAGGGGCTCTGGCGGAGGGCTCGCTGCTGCCGCCGCTGGTGCATGACGTCCGCGGGCTGCTCAAGGAGCACGACCTGGAGCCCGCCTCTCGCGAGCGAACGGTGGAGCTGACGCTGACCTCGCCCGCCGACCTCATCCGCAGCCGCATCCTGCACCAGCTTGGCGGTCTCGCCATCCCCGGCTACGACCGCATTGCCGGGACCGACTTCGCCGCCCGCACCGACCTCTCTCGCTACGAGGAGCAGTGGCGCATTCGGTGGAGCCCGGAGTTCGAGGCGGGCTGCATCGAGTCGGCGGTCTACGGTCCCTCGCTGCTGGACGCTGCGGCGGCGCGCCTGCGGGAGCGGGCCGATGCCATCGAGCGGAACGCGGAGCAGGGTGCGCGGCTGCTGCTGGAGGCGCGGCTGATGGGGCTGGAGGCCCTGACGCCGGAGTTCCAGGCGCGGCTGGTGGAGCTGATCCGGGAAGACGGCGGCTTCCTGGGGGTGACCGGCGCGCTGGGCCACCTCGTCTACCTCTACCGCTACGACGAGATCTTCGGCGCTACCGGCGATCGGGCCACGGGCGAGCTGCTTGTTGAGGCGTGGTCGCGAGGCCTCTGGTTGCTCGAGAGCCTCGGCCGGCCCCAGGAGGAGGGCACCGCTCTCCTGAATGGCATCCGCGCCCTGGTCCAGACTTGGGAAGCCTGTGGGGAGAGCTGCGGGGAGACGCTTGCCCTCGGCCGGGAGGAGCTGCTGGGGGTGCTCCAGCGGCTGGCCGGAGATGACGCGCAGAGTCCGCTCCTTCGCGGCGGCGCGACCGGGGCGCTCTGGACGCTGGGGGAAACCGATCCCGAGACCATCCTCTCCGGCATCCGCTACTGCGCCCAGCCGGACCGCCTGGGGGACTACCTCACCGGCTTATTTGTCCTTGCGCGGGAAACGATTCAGCGGCACCAGGAGTTGGTGGTAACGGTCGACGCGCTGCTCATGGCCTACAGCGACGACCAGTATCTGGAGGCGCTGCCCGCGCTCCGCCTCGCATTCAGCTACTTCACCCCGCGGGAGAAGCACTACCTGGCGCGGACGCTGCTGGAAGCGCTCGGCATCACCAGTTCAGAGCCGCTCACCGACCTTCAGGTCGATGTCAACACCGCCGCGCGTGCCCTGTCGCTGGAAGCGGGGGTCTTCCGGATGGTGGAGCTGTACGGATTACGCGGCTGACGCTGGCGAACAGTGAGGGCTGCTCGCCAGCCGTGCGCCAAGGGCCGCGCCTATAGAAGAGGCCGATTCAGTTCCGTGCACCATGCGGCAGGATCGGCGCTTGACTCGGGGCCGGCGACATACCGTTCCCACAGGTCGGGAGCCGTGGTGAGTCCCTGCTCCGCGATCCACTTGTCGAACTCGCCCCACGCCTCGCCCAGCCCTTCGTAGCCGCCACGGTAGGTGGTACGCACCACCCGCATCGCCGGCCACTCGCCCGGTTCGACGCGGCCCTTGGGCGTCACGGGCGAGGTCACCGGCACGCAGATCTCGAAGTCGAAGACCTCCGGGTCCATCCGCAGGTGGTGGGTGAACCACGCTCCCGATGGTCCGATGCCCTGTTCGGAGGCAGCGGCCATGACTTCCGTGATGCCCGGTCCCATCACCGTCTGGATCTGAGCTCGGGGAATGGTGAGGCGGATCAGGGCCGTGTGCAGCGCAGTGGTTTCAGTGATCTCCGGGGTGTCCAGCATGGAGTGTCTCCTCAAGGCGGTGGGTAAGGCGGCTCATGGCTCCGGCCAAGGGAATGGGCCGAGGGATGAGCGCTCGTCCAGTAGTCGATGGCGGTCGGGCGCAATCGACATCCGCACCCGAGGATTTTGTGAAACTCATCCCGTCCGTGGCTGACTCGCAGTCCCGTTGGCCGTGGCGGGGAACACGCGCAGACCGGGTTCAAATGGGTTCCGGTAGGGCAACACTCCCTCGCGCAAGACGGGAACCGTCCGGAATGACTGCGGTGGGGGTGCTGACGTGATGCGTCCAGTGCGACGGGCGGTCACGACTCCCGGCCCGCACCCTCCGTCACCCTTGCAAAGGCGCCCTCGGCGCGTGAGCAACCTGCCCTACGAGGGTCCAGTGAACCAGCACGATGTCCGTGGCGGGAGCACGAGCGGGCCGGGTTCGGCTGGATGCCGGTGGGGCAAAACTCCCCCGCGCATGACGGGAACCATTCAAAACGACGACGCTTTGGGGGCCGGATAGCAAGTACTTCGTTCCAAAGAGATGGGAGACTCTCGACCGATACTCGCCGTGGCGGTGAACGGGGACGCTTAGGATTGCTGGGGATGGGCTGCGCACCTGCGCACAAACTCGGCGTGCTCCGGTGACGCGACTCCCTGCTGGGCGACTTCGAGCACCCGCGCCCTTCGGCCCTCAAGCAGCGCGGCAACGTCCAGCCAGAGTCCCGGAAAGGCCTGGACGGCCGCAAATAGAATGGCGGACGCTGCAAGAACGGCGAGAACGGACGGGGCAAGCGAGAAGGCAGGGTAATGCATGAGTGGAAAGCAAGAGCCGCCGGTGGGAGGTTCGTTCATCGAAGTCGAGGCTAAAGCCGCAAGCTGCAATCGAGCTAGCGGTTGAGTTCCCCTTCAAGCCGAAGTGCTCCTGGAGTCACCTGCACCTTATCGATGCGACCCTTCAGCTTACTGTTGAAGCGGGCGACGGACTCTTGCAGCGTGCGGTCGAGCTCCTCTCGCACATTGGGCGGCGCAGGCAGCATTCCGAGGTAGAGGCCTTTCGTTTCTACCGCCAGCTTCCCGTTCTCCGCTCGCACAGCGCCAATGGCGGAAACGCGCGCCTTCAGCCCGCCCACCTGCACCCGCGCCCGCGCCACGACCTGGCCCTCCTCGAAATCGACCTCGGTCTGCTCGACCCGGTTAGCTTTGAGTTCCTGTTTCACTTCAGGAAGGGCGCGGAGCATCTGGTTCACCTCGGCTGCGGTGAGTCGCAGCGCAAAGCGCTTTGAGGTCGCTCCCTCCGGCGTGGCTGCCTTGACTTCCTTGGCCAGCCGCTTCACCGTAGCTTCTGCCTGCCTCTGGTCCTCCACGGGCGGCGGAGGTGGAGCCACCGCTTTCGAGGCAGTACGGGCCGGTGGCCGGGAAAGATCCCACACAACGAATGCCACGCCCGCAGCGGCCAGCAGCATCAGCACCAGGCAACCGCACGCCAGCCGCTTGAAGAACCGAAGCAAGTCCATCCTCCCACCCGATGCGACGTCACGTCACGACCCGTCACGAGTGGATACTACCGGATGCGGAAGCCGCTGTCCGTCCCTCGCGTCCTGAGGCTCCTTCGCTGCTTGGTGCCTGAAACGAAGCGCGGACCCGGCACCAGAAGGTACCGGGTCCACAATGAGTGATCCAGTCAACTAGCTGGAAGCTCTACTCTTCGTCACTGCCACCTGCGGCACCCTCGGAGAGGACATTGCCACCCGCGTCCGTCAGGCTAAAGCCCAGCGCCGCGAGGGCGTCGGCATCTCCAGCCGCGCCCATCGTTTCCACTCCGCCGCCGAGGGTGTCACCGGCGCCGGTGAGGGCGCGGAGGTCCGCTCCGGTGAGGCTCTCGCGGTCTCCGTCACCCATGTGGAAGGCGCGCGGGAGCGGCCGGACCACTTCATAGGTGCCATCTTCCGTGAGAACGGTCGGATCGAGGTTGCGGTAGCGCGGGAGACCCGTGCCGGCCGGGATCAGCCGCCCGATGATCACGTTCTCCTTCAGACCCTGCAGATGGTCCCGCTTGCCGCGGACAGCAGCTTCGGTCAGCACCCGCGTGGTCTTCTGGAAGCTGGCGGCGGAGAGGAAGCTCTCCGTCTGCAGCGACGCCTCGGTGATTCCCAGGAGCATCCATTCCGCCGTAGCGGCGCTGCCACCGGCGTTGACCACCCGCTGGTTCTCATCCTCGAACTCGAAGCGGTCGCAGACCTGGCCGGGCAGGAAGCGGGTATCGCCCGGGTGGACGATCTTCCGCTTCTTGAGCATCTGCCGGACGATGATCTCCACGTGCTTGTCGTTGATGTCCACGCCCTGGTTCTTGTAGACGGCCTGAATCTCGCGAACCAGGTATTCCTGGATGCCGCGGACACCCTGCAGCTCAAGCACCTCGTGCGGATCGAGCGGGCCTTCCGTGAGGCGGTCGCCGGCCCGGATCACCAGCCCCGGCTCAACCTCAAGGTTGCCACGATACGGCACCATCGACCTGTGGCGGACCTTCACGGAGATGAGACCGGCATCGCGGATCGCCTTGAACTGCTTCTCGACAATCAACTCACCGGTCTTCACCAGGACCGCGTCCGAGGCGGGAAGCATGACGTCTTCCGCTGCCACCTGCCCCACGATGCGGGAGTGCTCCTCGATGCTCTCGTCGGAGTGGATGACGACCTCGCGCATACCCTTGGTCAGGATTTCCGCCACCACGCCGTCCACCTTGGAGATGATGGCCTGTCCCTTCGGCTTCCGGGCCTCGAACAGCTCCACCACCCGCAGCAGACCGCGCACCTGCTCTTCCAGCACCTTGAGAACCGCCTGGATCGCCTTGACGCGCTCGCGCTCGCCGGTCTCCTCGCCGAACTCAACGATGCCATCGTCCACGTCACGGTGGATCAGGCGCAGCGTTTCCTGCTTCTTCTTCTTGACCTCGGCAACCCCGGTGAGGTACTCGCCGGCGATACCACCGGTGTGGAAGGTTCGCATCGTCAACTGCGTGCCCGGCTCACCGATGGACTGCGCCGCGATGATGCCGACCGCCGTTCCGACTTCCACCAGGCCGCCGCGCGCCAGGTCTCGGCCGTAGCACCTGGCACAGATGCCCTGCCGCAGCTCACAGGTGAGCGGGCTGCGAAGGCCCACGGTCTTGATGCCCGCGCGCTGGATCGATTCGGAAGCAGGATCGCTGATCTCCTCGTTGGAGGAGGCCAGAACCTCGCCGGTCTCCGGGTCAACGATCTCTTCCAGCGCATAACGGCCACGTATGCGCTCGGAGAGCTTTTCGAGCACGGTGTCCCGGCTCTCCATGATCTCCTGCACGTAGATCCCGTTGGTGGTGCCGCAGTCAATGTCGCGGACAATCACGTCCTGTGCCACGTCCACGAGGCGACGGGTGAGGTAGCCGGCGTCCGCCGTTCGGAGGGCGGTATCGGCCAGACCCTTCCGCGCACCGTGGGTCGATACGAAGAACTCAAGAACGGAGAGGCCCTCGTGGAAGTTCGACTTGATCGGCAGGTCCTCAATGAGGCGTCCGAACGGGTCAGACATGAGGCCGCGCATCCCCGAGAGCTGGGTCACCTGGCGCTTGGAACCGCGCGCGCCGGAGGTCACCATGATGTTCAGGGGGTTGTAGCGGTCGATGCCTTCCATGATGGCGTCGCCGACGTCGGAAGCCGCGTCCTGCCACAGCCTCAGCACGCGCTGGCGCCGCTCTTCCGCGGTCAGCGTTCCACGGCGGAAGAAGCCGTTGGTCCGCTGCACTTCCTTCTCCGTGTGCTGGATGATCTCTCCGCGCTTGGACGGGACGGTCATGTCCGTCATGGAGACGGTCACCCCCGCCTGCGTAGAGAAGCGGAAGCCGAGCGCCTTGACATCATCAAGGAGAGCGATGGTCCGAAGCGCCCCATACTTGAGGTAGCACTCGGAGATCATCTTGTTGATGTCCGCCTTGACCATGGTCTTCCCGATGTAGTTCGGGCGGTAGCGCATCCGGGGCGGCAGCACCACGTTGAGATGAAGGCGACCGATGGTCGTCTCGATCACGCGTCGCGTCACTTCGCCGTCATCGTCCGTGTAGTCCGCCAACACCTTGACGGGTGCCAGCGTATGGATCAGGCCGAGTGAGTAGGCGTGCATCGCCTCATCCACGCTGCCGAACTGGAGCCCCGCGCCGTGCGCGTTCTCGTTGATCTCGGTGACGTAGTACATCCCGAGCACGATGTCCTGGATCGGCGCCACGATGGGGCCGCCGTTAGCCGGTGAGAATAGGTTCTGGGTCGAGAGCATCAGGATGCGGCTCTCGGCCTGCGCCATCTCGGACAGCGGCACGTGGACGGCCATCTGGTCGCCATCGAAGTCAGCGTTGAAGGCGTGGCAAACCAGCGGGTGGAGCTGGATCGCCTTGCCGTCGGTCAGCACCGGCTCGAAGGACTGGATGCCGAGGCGGTGGAGCGTGGGCGCCCGGTTCAGCATGACCGGGTGCTCCGCAATCACCTGCTCCAGGGCGTCCCAGACCAGCGGGTTCATGCGGTCGATCATCCGCTTCGCCGTCTTGATGTTGCTGGTGACTTGCGTCTCCACCAGTGTCTTCATCACGAACGGCTTGAAGAGCTCCAGCGCCATCTCACGCGGGAGGCCGCACTGGTGCAGCTTAAGGTACGGCCCAACGACGATCACGGACCGGCCGGAGTAGTCGACGCGCTTTCCGAGCAGGTTCTTCCGGAACCGGCCTTCCTTGCCCTTCAGCATGTCCGAGAGGGAGCGCAGCGGGCGGTTGTTGCTGCCAACCACGGGCCGGGCACGTCGTCCGTTGTCGATCAGCGCATCCACCGCCTCTTGCAGCAGCCGCTTCTCGTGGTTGACGATGCTCTCAGGCGCGCGGATCTCCACAATCTTCTTCAGCCGGTTGTTCCGGTTGATGATGCGGCGGTAGAGGTCGTTCAAGTCCGACGTGGCGAAGCGGCCGCCGTCGAGCTGCACCATGGGGCGAAGCTCCGGCGGGATCACGGG
>JANPLG010000542.1:0-4764 GCA_031426395.1 Actinomycetes bacterium | reverse complement strand
CCCTGCGGTGCTCGCATCCCGGCCTCCAGTTGACTGGTCAGCCCCGGTTCTGCAGTTTTGATGGGCGCCGCTAGTTAGCTTCCTATGCGGGGAAGGTAGCCAGCGGTGCCCGGACAATTGCAAATTGCAAATTGCAAATTGACAATTTCAAATTGGCTTAGGCCGTGGACAAACCCCAGCGCTCGCGCACCCTCGCTTCCAGGGAGCCGAAGATTGTGATGTCGGTGAGCAGACCCAGGGCGATGATGACGAGCATCACGGCCAGCACCTGGCTCATGTCCGCCAGTTCCCGGCCCATCATCAGCATGTGACCCAGCCCCAGGCTAACGAAGAGCAGCTCGCCGGCCATCAGGGAGCGCCAGGCGAACGACCACCCCAGCTTCGCCCCCGTCAGGATGGCGGGGAGGGAGGCCGGCAGCAGCACTTCCAGCGCCATGGAGATCGGCTTCACGCCCATGCTGCGGGCCGCGCGGAGGTAGGTCGGATTGACGTTCTTCACGCCGTCCTGGACGGCCACCACCACCGCCAACAGCGCGCCGATGACGACCACGAAGAGGATGGCGTTGTCGTTCAGCCCGAACCAGAGCAGCGCCAGCGGCAGCCAGCAGATGCTAGGCAGCGTCTGCAGCCCCATCACCAGGGAGCCGACCGTGTCCTCCAGCAGCTTGTTCCGTGCCAGCATCAGCCCCAGCGGGATGCCGATGAGCAACGAGATGGCGTAGCCCAGCAGTATCCGCCGCAGGCTCACCGAGATGGCGAGGAAGAGCGACTGGTCCACCATGCTGCGCCAGAGAGTCATCGCCACCTGAGCCGGCCCGGGGAAGAGCGTGGCGTCCCAGATCCCCAGCCTAGATGTGATCTCCCAGGATGCCAACAGTAGGGCGAAGAAGATCAGCTTCGGCAGGTTCCCAGTCTTCATCAAACTCCTCGCGCCGGAGCGTTGCCCGGTCCTCACGTAACAATTCAGAGATCTGGTGCGCTGTTCGCGCCACGTCCACGTCGTCGATGAAGCGCGGGCGCGCCAACTGGATGCGAAACTGCTCCCGGATGCGGCCGGGGCGGGCGGAGAAGAGCACCACCCGATCACCCAGGCAGACCGCTTCCCGCACGTTGTGCGTCACGAACACGATGGTCTTGCGGGTCCGCTGCCAGATCTCGATGATCTGGAGGTAGAGGTCCTCCCGCGTCTGCGCGTCCAGCGCGGAGAACGGCTCGTCCATCAGCAGCACTTCCGGGTCCATCGCCAGCGCCCGCGCAATGGCGACCCGCTGACGCATTCCGCCGGAGAGCTCATGAAGGTAGCTGTCTCCGAATCTGGAGAGGTGCACCATGTGGAGGAACTCTTCCGCACGCTGCACGCGCTCCTTGGCACCGAGGCCCATCTGCTTCAGTCCGAACTCCACGTTCTTCTGGGCGGTCAGCCAGGGGAAGAGCGCGCCGTCCTGGAACACCACGCTGCGGTCACGGCCCGGTCCGGTCACCGGCTTGCCGTCTTCCAGCACCTCTCCCGCGTCCGGCCGGTCCAGCCCGGCAATGATGTTCAGCAGCGTGCTCTTGCCGCAACCGGAAGGGCCGACCAGCACCGCGAACTCGCCGTCAGCCACGTCGAGGTGGATGTCGTGGAGCGCCAGTACATCATCGGTGCGGCCATGAAAGCGCCGGGAGACGCCGCGGATGGAGAGTGAAGCCATAGCAGTTCCGCAGGTCCTACGGGGCGAGGGTCAGCACGCGCCTGCGCGCCTGCGCCAGCGGCTCAGGGACAAAGAGGGTGGCGAGGTCGACCCGCTCACCTGGGTCGACTCCGGGGAGGTAGCCGGCCACGGCGGCGGCGCGCGCCATCGCTTCAATGCTGGGCCGGTCCGGCTCCGCCACAAAGGCGAGCCGCGACCAGGCCTGCTTTAGTACCGGCACAGCAAGCTCCTTGCCGGTGAGACGCTTCAGCTCCGCGTTGACCACGGCCTGACCCTCTTCCGGGTTCTTGCCAAGCCATTCCACCGAGCGCAAATGCGCCTGGAGCAGGAGATTGATCAGTGCGGGGTGCTCTTCCAGGAACTTCGTGCGCGCCACCAGCACGGTGGTGGTGAAGCGGCCATTGGGCCAGAGATCCCGCTCATCCACCACCAGCCGTCCATTGCCCTCGGCCACCAGGCGGCTTGCCCACGGCTCCGGCACCCACGCTGCATCGAGCTGCTTCCGCTTGAAGAGGGCCAGGATGTCTGGGTTCTTCACCGGAAGGATCTCCACGGTGCCGCCCTTCTCTCGCGGCTGCAGTCCATGCGAGGAGAGGAAGTGGCGCGCGGCCACGTCCTGCGTTCCGCCAAGCTGCGGAATGGCCAGTCGTCGTCCGTTCAGGTCCGGGATGCTGCGGATATCGGTGTCGCCGCGGGCGACCAGCGAGGCCCCTCCGCTGCACGCTCCAGCCAGGATCCGCAATGCCTTGCCATTCGATTTCAAATAGGTGTTGAGCGCCGGACTGGGACCCACATAGCCGGCGTCGATCTCACCCGCCAGCAGCGCTTCCATCTCATCCGGTCCGGCATTGAATACCTTGGGGTTGACGTGCGCCTGGGCACCCAGCGCGGTCTGGAATTCGCTCCGGGCAACCCCAACCAGGGCGGGTGCATGGGTCACGTTGGGGAAGTACCCCAGCCGGATGGCGACACCAGCGCCGGTCCGCGCGGGTGCCGGCCACCAACCGAACGCGAGGATCAGGAGCGTTGTGGTGCCCATCAGAGGCGCACCGTTCCGATTCCACCAGGCAGCTTTTCGGGAAGGTCGGTTCAACGTATCTCCTCGACAGGACCGTTGCGATGCATAGGGTGAAGGGTGAAGTAAGGCAGTGGATCGCTTGGATCACGCTGGCTCAATAGTCAGGCGAAGCGGATCTTCTCAGTCTTGTCGATCTGCACCACGCGGCCATCCTGGACCACGATCTGGACCGTGCCGAACTGGATGCTCTCCACGGCCTGTCGGATCTCTTCCAGAGGGACTTCCGGGGAAGCCCCGTCGCGGGGAGATCTGGGGCCAGGGGCGCCGGGACCGCCCGCGCGCGGATTGCGAACATCTGCCATCACTGCGCTCCTACTCACTTCGGCCTACCTGACCTCGAATTGATTCAGTAACCCGCCACCAAGAAAGCCCGCAGGCGTTAGATCACGTAATCGAGCAGCTTCACATGCCGCTCCTGGAGCTGTTCCTGTTGCTGCTGGATGTCTGCGAACGTGGTGTTGTCCAGCACACGGGCCAGTGCGTCCCGCGCGTCCTTCCAGGCTACCCGAAGTCCGCATGTGTCTGGGTCCGGACAGCCGCACTCCTGGTACCCCGTCTGGCTCACGCACGAAATCGGCGCTAGCGGCCCGTCGATGGCTCGTACCACCGCTCCCAATGTGATCTTCTCTGGCGACCGCGCCAGGAAGTAGCCGCCCCCGGGGCCTTTGCGGCTCTGCACGAACCCAAACCGCTTCAGAGTGAGGAGAATCTGCTCCAGAAACTTCACCGGGATGTTCTGCCGCTCCGCGATCTCATGGATCTGCACAGGGCCTTCATCAGAATGGAGCGACAGGTGCAGCAGTGCGCGTGTCGCGTATTTACCCCGGCTTGAGAGCATCGAATAACCACATAACCCTATCGGAGAGGTCGAGTATTAAGTATCGTATCGGCTCAATGCCTGTCAAGCACTTCCTCTCGGTTGCTTGTTCCGGCGTCGAGCTTCGCTAGCTTTCGGTCGACTGCTTGCTATGAGCCGAAGGGATCGAGGCAAGGAAGTGGGAACCTACCTCCATTCGCGCTGTCCGCTTTCGTGCTTTTCCCATGCCCATTCGTCCCGAGGAGATCGATCAGACGCTGCAGCTTGCGCTGAAGGAGCGCCTGGGCCAGCTCTTTCAGCAAGGGGCTGCTCTTGACCCCGTAGCATCACGGGTGCGGAGCGCCGGCATGGTGGCCTACCGGCAGACCGCAAAACGTTATGCCGGGCAGTTCTGGACCGCCGGGGCGATCGGCATGGCCGCCATCCTCACTCCTCCCTTCCTCGCAGGGGGAGGGGAAGGACCCGCGGTCCTGGGCTTCCTCACACTGCTTTCCATTGCTATTGCCACCGCGATTGCGGGCAGTATCCGGGTGAGCAAGGACCTGAACCAGTACGTCAATCCCAACGTCATGCGGGCCGCCGACGAGTTGATTGCGGTCTCACGTGCGGAGAAAGCGTACTGCGAGGCGCTTGCCGCTCTCGTCGAGGCTGGCACGGTCCTGAGCGAGACGGTTCAGAAGGAGATTCTTCAGCAACTCAACGAGCTGCTGGCGAGCTACCGCCGGCTGGACGCGCCGGTCCAACGCGCCCGTGCCGTCCTCGGCGCGGACTCGATGCAGGCGCTTGAAGAGGAGATCACGCGGCTGGAGCGGCAGCGGGAAAGCCTCTCCGACCCGGATGCGCTGGCGATGATGGCCCGCAGTATCGATCTCTGCATCCAGCGGCAGAATGCAGCCCACAGCCTAGCACCCGCCCGCGAAAAGGCCGAGGCGCAGCAGGAGCTCATCGTTCAGACCCTAGCCTCCGTCCAGGCGAGCCTGGGTCGCACCCTGGGTGCTCGCGTTGGAAGTGTGCAGGCGGATGTGGGGGAGCTTCAGCAGTCGGTGCTTCAGGTGAGCACGCAGACCCGAGCGGTGGAAGAGGCTGTTTCGGAGGTCCTGGCCCTCGGCGTGAGTGGGTGAATGGGTGAATGGGTGAATGGGTGAATGGGTGAATGGGTGAGCGAGTCAGGCTTCGCT
>JANPLG010000541.1:0-5073 GCA_031426395.1 Actinomycetes bacterium | reverse complement strand
GACCGACCCGGGAACGGCCCCGGAAATGGGAACCCAGGTGCCGAGCGCCCTGGCAACAACCGACCTGGCAATGATCGGCCCGGCAATGATCGACCCGGCAATGATCGACCAGGTAACGGCAATCCAGGAGCGGAGCGACCGGGTCAGCCCGCCCAGCCTCCGCAGGATCGCCGCGAGCAAGACAAGCGTGATCAGGACCGGCGGGAACAAGACCGGCGCGAACAGGACCGGCGTCAGCAGGAGCAGCGCGACGCCCAGCAGCGCGATGCCCAGCGCCGCGAGCAAGAACAGCGTGACGCACAGCGCCGTGAAGGCGAGCGCCGTGACAACGACCGCCGAGATAGCGAGCGCCGAGACAACGAACGGAAAGAACGCGATCGAAAAGGCTTCGGGGCACCTGGAATTCAGGACTTCCCCGGCGGCTCCCGCCCCGGCGGACCATCCGTAAGCCGTGGCGGTGACCGTGACAGCGGCTTCCGCCGTGAGAGCGGCACGCCCGGTGTGGGTTCCGGCTCACCCGCTGCTCCGGGCGGTACCACTTCCCGGCCCGCCTACCGGGACTTCCCTTCGCCTCCCGGCAGCGGCTATCGCCCCGCTCCCGCCCCGAACCGCGAAGGTGGCGTCCGCCGCACCGTCCCGGAACCGGGAAGGGTGAGCGGCGGTTCGCCGCTTCCGAGCGGCGGCTCAACCATCGGCAGCGGCTCCGGCCGCTCCACCGGTGACCGGGGCGGCCGTTCCGATAGCGACCGTGGTAATGGCAGCGGCACAGGCCGTCTGACCAGCCCCGGTTACAGCCCGGGCTACAGCCCTTCCTACGGTGGCGGTTACAGCAGCCCATCGGGTGGCTACGGCAGCCCATCGGGTGGCGGCGGCCTTGGCCCCCGAGGGTCCTACGGTGGCGCCGGCAGCGGCAGCCGAGGCTCCATAGGAGGCCTTGGCTCCGGCAGCCGTGGCTCCTACGGCGGCTCCGGTTCGCGCGGTGGACTGAGCAGCCCGAGTGGCCGCCGGTAAAGCGTCAATCAGTGAGCCAAATGCAGCATGTGGCCCGCCTGTCCAAGAGCAGGCGGGCCACTTCGCGGATCAGCTGCTTCAGATCAGCCGCCATTAGATCATCCAGCAGCGGCGTCCAAGCGAGTGCGCACGTGCTCCATCACGGCTGTCGCGGATTCCAGCCGGAGGGTCACCGTCCGGAGGTTGTCCAGCACGCGGTACCAGGCGTGCGAGTCATACCCCACCGCCACATAGCTCTCGTCCGCGCGCTCCGCAGCCTCTTCCAACTCCGTCGCCGCCCGCTCCACGATCTGCCACTCCTCATCCGAGAAGGCATCGGTCGGCACGCGCTCCTGGAATGCCGCGAACCGCTCGGCTGCGCGGTTCAGGCCCAGCACCGCCTCCGCCACCGCCTCCTCGAATCGAAGCGGAGCGGGATCATCGTCGAACATGCGGAAGGCGTCGGTCATAAGTACTCAGGTAAAGGAGGTGCCAGCTAAGCCATTGTAACGCTGCGTCGCCCTGACACTACCAACCTGTAATTGAGGGAACATCCCGCCGGAGCGCGAAGTATCAATCGTCGTGACTACCTCCTCCGCTTCTTTGAACTCCATCCTGATCGCCGGCGCACTGATCCTTGCGGCGGTGACTGGATGCCGACCCGAACCCACCCCTGGGTCGCGGACCGCTACCCCAGCTCCTGGTGGCCCTGCCGTTCCCGCTACGGGAACGATCCCTGAGCGCACCGTATCGGGCCAGGCTGTCGGGCCGGTGCGCCTCGGGATGACCGCCGAGGAGATCAAGCGGTTGCCGAACCTCGATGTGACGGCGCACACCCTCCGCATCGAGGGGGAGCGCACGCCCGCGCTGATCGTGCGCCAGTTCGGCATCAACGTGGCGCTGGTTGAGTTGGAGGATTCACGGGCATCGCGCATCCGGGTCGTCTCGGAGCAGTTCCTTACGCCGGAGGGTGCCCATCCCGGTCAGCGGGTGCAGGAGCTCTCCCGCATCTACGGGAACGGCTCCGTCCTCACCGGCGAGGGCAATACGGTGCTGACCTTTCCCAGAGCGCCCGGCATGAGCTTCCTCCTCGACCCCCTGACCGTGAAGAAGCTGGGGAACGCGCCCGCCTGGCCCGCGGTGAAGCGCGCGAACCCCCGCGTGCAGATGATCTTGCTGACCGGAACGGCAGGCGAAGAAGCGGGCCAGGGCGGTGGCGCACCATGACCGTGAGCGACCCCAACAGCAGCCCCAAAAGGCTGCTGTTCATCGGCAACAGCTACACCCAGCGCAACGACCTGCCCGGCCTGCTGACGGTGCTGGGCGCGGCGGCCGCCCCCGTACGGGAGATCGTCAGCAGGCGCGTCATCGAGAACGGGGCCAGCCTGCGCCGCCATTGGAACGCGGGCGAGGCGGTCCGCATCCTCCGAGAGGAGCCGTGGGACGCCGTCGTGCTGCAGGAGCAGAGCACCCTCCCCGTGAAGAACCGGAAGCGCTACCACGAAAACGTGCGCCTCTTCCATGAGGAGATCCGGCGGCACGGTTCGCGGACCGTCCTGTACCACACCTGGGCCCGCCAGATCGCTCCCGCAACCCAGGCGGACCTCGACGAGGCAGTCTTCGCCATTGCCCAGGAGACCGGGAGCACAGTCGTGCCGGCGGGGCGGGCGTGGACGCGGTATCAGCAGGCGGCCCCAGCCCTGCCGCTCTACGACCCGGACGGCAGCCATCCCACGCTGGCTGGCTCCTACCTGGCAGCCTGCACCTTCTTCGCGACGCTCTTCCACGAATCGCCAGAGGGACTTCCTGCGCCGTCCGGTGTTGCCTGGAGCACGGACGAGACCCGCAAGCTCCAGCAGTCGGCGTGGGCGGCGGTCACGCGGGTCCAGCCATGAACCACCTGCAGCAACTGCTCGAGGCCGGCCGCGACCAGAGCCTCTTCCCAGGCGCCACCTGCCGCATCTTCGACCGGAGCGCCACGCTCTTCGAAAGCTCCGTGGGCCTCGCCCAGCCGGAACGGGAGCTCGCGGCCGGTCCGGACACGGTGTGGGACCTCGCCTCGCTGACCAAGCCGATGGCGACCGCCACCTCGCTGCTGATCCTGGCGCAGGAGGGCCGGCTTCACCTGGATGAGGAGGTCACGAGCTTTCTTGCCGGCGACTCGCCCTCGCTTGCGGGCATCACGCTGCGCCATTGCCTCACGCATACATCCGGTCTCAAGGCCTGGGTGCAGCTTCACGGAAACGGATGGTCGCCCGACGAGATCATGGCCAAGGTGCGGGCCGCTGAACCGAGCCGTCCGCCGGGAGCCGGGTACACTTACAGCGACCTCGGCTACATCCTCCTGGGCGAGGTGGTGCGGCAGGTTGCGGGCCAGCCGGTGGCTGCGTTCGCGTCCTCGCGAGTTTTCGAACCGCTGCGAATGGACTCCGCGCGTTTCCAGCCGCCCGAGGAGTGGAGTGACCGCCTCGCCGCCACCCGCTGCCCAGATCGCGGACGGGTGCTGCTGGGCGAGGTCCATGACGGCAATTGCGCCGCCCTGGGTGGGATCGCGGGGCACGCCGGGCTATTCGGCAGCCTGAATGACGTGACGCGGTACGGCCGTATGCTCCTGAACGAAGGCGAACTGGAGGGCCAGCGGATCCTTTCCCCCCAGGTGGTGCGCGAGATGGCCCGGAACCAGAACCCGCCGGGGATGAACGGCCACACCCTTGGGTGGTTCACCCGCCCCAGCGGCTTCCTCCCCGCCGCCGACTTCCTGCCTCCGGACACCTTCGGGCACACCGGCTTCACCGGGACCAGCCTGGTGCTGAGTCCCAGCTTCGGCATCGGCATTGCGCTGCTCACCAACCGCGTCTACTGTAAGCGGGACGCTGGCGACTTCCTCCGGTGGCGTCGACGCTTCCACAACGCAGCCGCTGGCTGTCTAACCTAGCCGCGAGCCTCGTCGCTGCCGCCCGTCAGCGAGCCGGCGCCTAATGAGCGTCCCTGTCCGGTCCGGCGCAGGACACTCCCCCGTCTCGGATCGAACTTGAAGGGGAGCCTCGGTGGTCCAGCGGTCATGTTCGAGCCGCCAGAGCCAGACAGCCGGCCCATCCCCCATGGGTGCCCCGCAGCAGAGCAGGCACCCGGTCCGCCCTTGCCGTTTCCCCATTTGAATTTGCACGATGCCACCACGCCAGGCGTGACGGGCCGTGCCGCTAATCGAGAGTGAGTAGAACGATGTTCGAGAAGAAGGCCCTCCTGCTGCGCGAAGGCGATGACGTGGCGGTTGCCGTGAAGAAGATCCCCGCCGGCGAAGTCGTCTCCCTCAACGGCGGCGAGTTCCGCACCCGGCAGGACATCTTCCCCGGCCACAAGGTGGCGGTCCATTCGCTGCGTTTAGACGACCCCATCCACAAGTACGGTCAGATCATCGGATTCGCCACCAAGCCGATTGAGGCGGGCGACCACGTCCACGTCCAGAACTGCGCCGTCAAGCCGCTCCAACTCGACTGCGAGTACTCCACCGCCGTGCCGACGGTCGACTTCGTCCCCGAGGAGGCGCGCCGCAAGTTCCAGGGGATCAAGCGGCCGGACGGGCGCGTGGGGACGCGCAACTACCTTGCGGTCGTCTCGACCGTGAACTGCTCCGCGTCGGTCAGCCGCTTCATTGCGGACCACTTCAAGGGGGACAAGCTCAAGGCGTACCCCAACGTGGACGGCGTCATCGCCATCACCCACAAGGCCGGCTGCGGCATGAACATTCATGGCGACGACCTGCGGATGCTGCAGAACACGCTGGCCGGCTACGCGCGCCACGTCAATGTCTCCGGCTACGTGATCGCCGGCCTCGGCTGCGAGGTGAACCAGGCGACGCAGATGATCCACAACACCAGCCTGGTGAGCCTCGGCACGCCCAGCCCCAACCCCGTGGTCTTCACCATCCAGGAAGAGGGCGGCGTCACCAAGGCGGTGGAGCGCGGCATCCGTGAGATCTCCGCCATGCTGCCGTACGCCAACAGCTTCACGCGCAGCACGCAGTCCGTCAGCGAGATCTTCGTCGGCACCAACTGCGGGGGCAGCGATGGCAACTCCGGCGTC
>JANPLG010000540.1:0-2363 GCA_031426395.1 Actinomycetes bacterium | reverse complement strand
GCGGGCGGCGTCGACCAGCGTGTCGAGTGCCTGGGAGCTGACCTGGTAGTCGTCCCGGAGGCTGTCGTGGCTGGCGTTCATTAGCTTGCCAAACGCGACGAGATCGCCCGCTTTCAGGAACTCGACCGCTCCCAGGACGCGGGCATTCTCGGAGATGACGTGGCGAGCCCGGTGGCGCACGACGGGCTCCAGGCCATCCGCGTGGCGCTCGAACTCTTCCAGGCTCACATCGCGCAGCGCACAGATGGCCGGGAGGTGTTGACGAAGGGCCGCGACCGCCGCCTCGCATTGGGCGCGGCGCTCATTGTAGGCGCTGCCTGCTAGCTCACGGCTCTGGTTCGAGTTCGCGACCACGAAGACATACTCGCCTTCCGGAACCGGAATGAGATCGAAGTCTAGCGTGCGGCAGTCGAGGAAGAGGGCGTGCCCCTGGTGCGCCATCCGCGAGACGAATTGGTCCATAATCCCCACGCGAACGCCAAGGAACTCTTGCTCGGCCTTCTGCGCCATCACGGCCAGATCCCGAGGCTGGACCACCTCGGCGCTCTGGAGGAGGAAGGCCAGGCCCGAGGCAATCAGCGTGGCTGCCGACGAGCTGAGGCCGGAGCCGATCGGGACATTGCCCTGCATCACGCCATCCATCCCATGGAGCAATCGGCCATCTCGCAGTAGCTGGACGGCCATGCCGCGTAGGTAGTTGCCCCAGGACATGTCCGGGTCAGGCTGGATATCGTCCAGGTCGAAGGTGGTCTCTTCGCTGAAGTCGAGCGAATGGATGCGGACCAGCCGGTCGGGGCGCTGGGTCACCGCCAGGCGCACGTCGCGGTCGATGGCGATGGGCAGCACGAAACCGTCGTTGTAGTCCGTGTGCTCCCCAATCAGGTTGACCCGTCCTGGCGCACGAATGAGCATCGGTGCCTGGCCGGAGTCGGGGAAGTGCTCTTGGTAGGCAGCGCAAAGGCGGCGCGAGCGCTCTCGGTTCTCTACGCTATCCACCATGGATCATTCTCCGATTGAACTTGAAAGCGGGATTGCAGATTGGAAAATGCAAATTGAAGAATGCAAACTGGACCGGTCAACCGGCGGGTGACGCTGCGCGAAGCTCTGCGGCCTTCTCCTCGGCCAGGGTGTCGTTGATGAAGGTTCCGGCTGCGGTCTCGACACTAGCCAGGTACTTGATCTTCTTCGCGGTGCGGAGCGGAGGGTAGAACTCAATCCGAAGGTGGTCCGCCTCCGACCCGCGGCCATCCGTGGGGAGCTGCTTGACCACCATCATGTAGGGCATCGGGAATCCCCAGAGAGCGTCGTAGCGGGCCATCACGCCCTTGAGCACTTCCGCCAGATCGCGCACCTCGGCGGCGGATAGCTCCCCGAGATGCGCGCGGTGCTCTCTGGCCCAGAGGTGAACCTCGTAAGGCCAACGAGCATAGAACGGGATCGCCGCCACGAATGATGCGTTTTCGGCTACGATCCGCCGCCCATCCGACCGCTCGATCTCCACCTGCTCGCAGACCAGGCACTTCCCGGTTTCCTGACGGTGCACAGCAAGCGAGGCGAGCTCGGTCTCCAACTTGGGCGGGATGAACGGGAAGGCATAAAGCTGCCCGTGCGGGTGGTGGAGCGTGACCCCGATCGCCTCGCCACGGTTCTCGAAGAGGTAGACGTAGCGGATGTCCTTCCGCTCCCCCAGTTCCAGGTAGCGGTCCCGCCAGACCCAGAGCAGCTCCTCAATACGGTCAACGCTGCTCCCCGCCAAGCTGCCCTCGTGGTCCGAACTATAGACGAGCACCTCGCACTCCCCCACCACAGGCTCCACGGGGGAGATGGAGGTCGGCAGCACCGCCGGCGTGGGCGGATGGGGCCTCAGGCTGGGGAACTTGTTCTGGAACGCGACGATGTGGTAGTCGCTCGCCGGGATCTCGGTGGGTGCCGCGTCCGGCCGCTGCGGGCAGAGCGGGCAGTAGTCCTTGGGCGGGAGGAAGGTCCGGTCCTGGCGCTCCGTGGAGGTGATGATCCACTCTCGGAGCAGGGGGTGCCAGCGCAGTTCGGACATGGTGTGTAGGGAGTGGCGGGCGCGGAAAGAGGTTGCCGTAGGCGCCACGTGTCTCCGCCGTGCCGCCTTATACCACCATGGCTCCCACTGCAAACGATTTCACTGCCGTCGGAAGCAACATCCGGGAGCGGGTAGCGGAGAGTGCGTCAGACGGTACGGGACGCGCGCCCTAGAGGGTATGTCGAAAAAGGTGATTCTTACAGTCGATCGCTGAGGATTGTTCGTGGGCGGCGGCGAATCTACCTGCGGTCGCCTCCCGATCAGGTGGGTGGGGGCGCCGGAGGCACGGTCCCATGCTCGGCAGGCGTCG
>JANPLG010000539.1:0-2224 GCA_031426395.1 Actinomycetes bacterium | reverse complement strand
CTGCCGGAGCGCAGCGGAGCAGCATGCGTGACGCTCACCGGAGGTTCGCTGCAGCGCATGGTTAGGCGTTTCCGGTTCGTTGTCAGAGACGGCGGAGTGCAAAGAAAGCTCCTTTCCAGAGTACGCGTGCGCGTGGGTTGTCCTTGAGTGGACGCGCAGAACGCTCGATGCGGTATGCGTCAATGAGGGCCATGTAAACTCGCTTGATGTGATTTAGGCGACGGGACCTATCGAAGCCAGGTTGGTGAGCGGGGCGATACATCGTGAGGTGATTGCGAAAGTTTTGGCGAGCCTCACGAACGGTGTAATCCCCATTCGAGCCGCTGCAGGAGTCCAGCTCCTCGGTGCCGTCATCCTCCCAATTGCAGAGCTGACAAATCTCGATCGGGTGGAGGTGACGGGATTTGCACCCGTCACCCCTCCCACACCACCGGACGTGCGGTTTTCCGCATCCGGCGATTGAGACCGGGGCGTCTTAGCGCACCAGGTCTGATGGTAGGATGAACTCGTAGCGTCTCAGGGTCCGGTTATTGAGGGCTTCGTGCAAGACCGCGTGAGCGGCCATGGCCCATGCTCCGCGACTGCTGCGCCCCAGTTTGGCTCGTTGCGCGGGCACCCCCAGACGCAGCAGCGCGGCGACCCGGCCCTGGCTACCGTGCCAGCGTTGCCAGAAGCACTTACGCATATGGCGGCGCACCCAACCTTCCTTGGCGAAGATCGGGCGGCGTTCCTCGCACAGCCGGTAGTAACTCCACCAGCCTTGCAGGTAGCTCTTCCATTGGTCGCGCAGTTGCTCACTGCTCAGGGACTGGCGAGCGTCCCAGCACTCTCGCACCCGGTTTTCAAACCGCTCCAGACTCGCGCTGGAGATGCCGATGAGCAGGGCGCTCGTTAGGATGAACCCGAGGAACTTGCGTTCCCAAGGCCGCCCCGTCCCGCTTTTGCTCTCGCTGACTTCCAGACGCAGATGCCGGGCGATCCAACCGGTGAGGCTGGCTAGCACTCGCTGGGCGGCCGCTTCGCTGCCCACGTAGATGTTGCAGTCGTCCGCATAGCGAGCGAACCGCAACCCCCGCTTTTCGAGCTCCTTGTCGAGCCCGTCGAGGTAGATGTTGGCCAGCAGTGGCGAGAGCGGCCCGCCCTGGGGCGTGCCCTCTTCGCTGCGCACCATCAGGCCATCCGGCAGGATCACTCCCGCTCGTAGGAACCGGCCAATGATCCGCAACACTCGCTTGTCCCGGATCACCCCTCCGAGCTTGCTCATGAGCAAGTCGTGGTTCACCCGATCAAAGAACTTCGCGATGTCCAGATCCACCACCCAGGTCAACCCTTCACGCGCATAGCCCTGGACCGCTTGCACGGCCTGCTGGGCACTGCGCCCCGGTCGAAAACCGTAACTGCTCGCGCTGAAACGGGGTTCAAACCGGGGTTCCAACACGCCCAGCAACAGGTGTTGCACGAAGCGGTCGGTCACGTTGGGGATGCTCAGGGGGCGGGTGCCTCCGTTGGGCTTCTCGATCTCCCGACGCTTGGCCCCGGCGGGTTGGTAGCGGCCCTCCAGGAGCCGTCGGCGGATGACCTCGCCATGTTGGGCGAGGTGCGCTCGTAGTTCATTGGCCCGCATGCCGTCAGGTCCGGGGCTGCCATTGTTGCGCTCCACCGAGCGCACGGCGTCCTCCCAGTTCTCGGCACGGCAGGCCTCTTCCATCAGTTGCTCAGGTGGGGCTGTCGGTTCGTGGTTCATGCGGATCATCGGGAGTTCCTCGCCCCTTCCAGCTTGCCGCCACTGCATGGCGCGGGCCGGTTGGGTTCGCGCCGTGCTTCGTGGTTGCCCACTACTGGCGGCTGACGTCTGGGCGTGTTTTGCCCCGTGACCCAATGCTCCATAGAGCCCCTCCTGCGTTCTCTTCGGTCCTTCGCTCGACCCGCCTTTCGGCGGGCGTCATCACTACTACGACCTCTGCTGACTTCTCCAACGCTCTCGCGCCAGAGCTCTCCCCGGGTAAGAGCCTCAACTTTCTCTCCGGGCCGTCTGGCTCTACCTGACGTGTCTTGATGGGGTTCGGACTTCGCGTTTGCTAGCACGCTCGTCGCCCACGCCCGGCCTCGCTGCCAGTTCGTGTTCCTACGGTCGGAGATTTGCCTGCGACTTCTTTCAGCCACGACCTCGCGGTCGCTGCCTTGTCGTTCGGCTACGATTACTTCCATCAGTTTCGATCAGTTC
>JANPLG010000538.1:0-4525 GCA_031426395.1 Actinomycetes bacterium | reverse complement strand
GATGGAGAGATGGAGAGATGGAGAGATGGAGAGACGCCGAAGTGACGGGAGCTCCAATTGACCGTTGGCAGCTCAGCATCCAACGGCCCTCACGTCACGCTACAGGGCGCAGGTGCGGAAGCCGCTCCAATAGTCGTCCCGCTCCGGCCCCAGCCCGAGGCGCATGGTGTTGCGTGCCTGCCGTGACCGCGTGGCCCAACTTCCGCCGCGCAGCGCCATGCGGCCCTGGAACTGTCCCGCTGACCCACCGCTGGGTGCTTCGAAGCCGGGGTAGGGGGAGTAGTGGCTGGCGGTCCACTCCCAGACGGAGCCGAGCATCTGGCGACAGCCGGAGGGGGAGTCCCCGTTCTCCAGGGCTGCGACATCCGGCAGGCCGGCGGCGGGACTGTCCAGGCACGCCAACCGGAAGCCGGCGGGCTCATTGCCCCATGGGAGGCGGCGCATCGGGATGCCCTCGCGCCCAGGAGCGACCGACGTGTCCGCACCGGCGGCGAATTCCCACTCCGCCTCCAAGGGGAGGCGACGGCCGGCCCAGCGGCAGTAGGCGTCCGCCTCGTACCAGTTCAGGTGCACCATGGGCCGATAGGCCTCAAGCACCACCCAACGGTCGAAGACCCGGCGCTGCCAGCCGACACCCGCGACCCATCTCCAGTAGCGGGGGTGATCGCGGCCCTCGGCTTCTCGCCACCGCCATCCGAGGGTCGACCAGAGCTCCGGCCGGTCGTAGCCCCGATCACCTACGAAGAGGGCGAACTCACCTTGGGTGACCGGTGCCCGCGAGAGCGCGAAGGGTGCGACCTGGACCGGATGCGACCACTTCTCGTCATGCCAGACTTCGGTTCCGTCCGGGACGGCACCCATCCGAATAGTGCCGCCCGGCAGTTCAACATCTCCCGGGTGCGGTCCGGCAGCCGCCGCAAAGGCCGGGAGTCCGGCGTCGAGCAGCTGTGGGGCGGCGAAACCGGCCGACTGTCGAAGTGCGAGGATCGACTCCACGTGCCGGTCCTCGTGCGCAACGGAGAGGGCTGCGAAGTGGCAGTCGGAGGGAGTGGGCTTTCCGTAGCGCAGCCGCTCCAGCACCGTATCCCGCACCTCCTCCAGGTAGTGGAAGGTGTTGTCTCGCGAGTAATAGGAGAGGGTCCCGCGCTGCGCGGGGCGGGTGAGCGCGGGATCGTAGAGCGCATCTGCGGAAGCATTGCGAGGGGGCAGCCCGGCGCTGTGACGCAGCACCCACCGCTCCTGGTACCACGCCACATGACCCAGCAGCCACCGGAGGGGACTCTGGCCCGGAAGCACGGATTCGTGAAGCTGCGCTTCGTCCAAGTCGGAGACCAGGTCCAGCGTGCGCCTTCTGGCGTCGCGGACCCACTCCATGAGGGTGGTGGTATCCAAGTGTGCCCATCCCAGGCCGCCGCTGCGGCGGCACTAATGTTCTATTCCCGCCAGGGGCAGCGGTCAACGTGAAGCTTCGCGCCGCAACCGTAGCCCTTCTCGCGGGTCTGGCCTAGCCGGCAGCGGCTTCCACTGAATCCGGGGACGGATCGAGGTGGTGGCTGTGGGCGAGGTAGCGGTCGACCACCGTCTGCGGATCGCCGTCCATCCTGATGCGGCCCTCGTCCAGCCAGACGGCGCGAGTGGCCACTCGCAGTACGTCGGTCATTTCGTGGGAGACGAAGAGGATGGTCCGGCCGCGCTCCTTCAGCTCACCGATCTTGCCGAAGCACTTCTCCTGAAACTCCTCGTCCCCCACGGCCAGCGCCTCGTCCACCACGAAGATCTCCGCGTCCGTATGCACAGCCACGGAGAAGCCGAGCCGCATCTGCATGCCGGAGCTGTAGGTACGCAGCGGCGCGTCGATGAAGCGGCGAACCTCGGCGAAGTCGATGATCGCTTCCTCCCGCTCCGCAACCTGCTTGCGGGTCAGGCCAAGGATCACCCCGTTCAACTCGATGTTCTCCCGGCCCGTGAGGTCCGGGTGGAAGCCCGCCCCCAGCTCCAGCAACGGCGCCACCCGGCCCCGCACCGCGAGTTCCCCGCAGGTGGGCAGGTAGATCCGGCCGACCAGCGAGAGGAAGGTGCTCTTGCCGGAGCCGTTCCGCCCCAGGAGAGCCACCGCTTCTCCAGGTTGGACCACAAGATCGATGCCGTTGAGCGCATGGACCTGCTCACGGGTCACTTTCCCCCCGGAAAGGATGAGCGCTTTAAGCGACCCCCGGTGCAGGGTGAGTCGGAACTCCTTGTGCAGTCCCCGTGCCTCAATGATCGGCGTTAGGTTCGGGGGCATCAACCCCGCTCCGCCAGCTTCCACTTACGCGTGGAAAAGAAGCGATGCCCGGCCAGCGCGATCAAAGCGGCCGCCAGCAGGCCCCAGAGCATGAAGCCCCAGTGCGCAAGGTCCATGCGGGCGACGGCGCTGAAGGTCACCCCGCGCGAAACCGGATCGATCACTTCCAGCTTGGTGGGCACGAGGATAAGCCGCTGGAACCCGGTAATCAAGCCGGCAAGCGGATTCATCATGTAGAGGGTATGGAAGATCCGGCCCTGGCCATAGGGATCCTTCGCCAGCACCTGCTCCCCCAGGTAGAGCACCGGCACCAGCCACTGGAGCACCTTCAGCCCGCTGTCCAGGATGAAGCGGACATCCTCGTAGTAGAGGGTGAACACCGACACCACCAGGGCCACGCCGGTCACCAGAAGGGTCAACCCCAGCATGGGGATCGGGACCAGCAGCACCGTGGGCAGGATCGGGAAGTCGAGCCGGCCCGAGGCGGCCCACCAGAAGAGGCTGTTGGCCACGGCGTAGACCAGGAACACGCCGGTCGCCAGCCCGAAATGGATCAGGTTGGCGATCACTACCGCCAGTGGGGCCAGCTCACGCGGGAAGTAGGTCCGCCGCATCAGGTGGTAGAAGGAGACCAGCGACATGGTGGAGTCCATGACCGCGGTGCTGAAGAAGAGCCACGGGAGCATGGCGCAGAAGACATACAGGTGATAGTTGGGCTGGCGCTGTCCCACGCCCAGGAACTGAAGCACCAGGGTGAGAGTGAAGACCTGCACCAGCGGGTTCAGCAGCGACCATCCGAACCCCAGCACCGAGTTTTTGTAACGGACCTTCAGGTCCCGCTGTACGAAGATCACCAGCAGTTCCCGGTAGTTCCAGAGTTCGCGAAGGTCGGCCAGCATGGGGGATTGGGTCGCTAGTTTGCTGATCTGCGGAGGGGAATGGGGGAGTGGGAGAGTGGGAGATTCGAACCGGATCACTGCCACTTGGTTCTTGCCGTCTTACCCTCGCCTTGTCTCATGCGGAAACCGGTAGACGGTATGAGCCACGCGCTGTAGTTCTCCCATTCCCCCTCTCGCCCATTCTCCCATTCGCTCTAGCGCCTAAGCTTCCCAATCCAGGCTGATATCGAGGGCGGTGACGCTGTGGGTCAGGGCGCCGACGCTGATGAAGTCGACCCCCACCTCGGCGATGGCGCGGACGGTGGCTTCGGTTATGCCGCCGGATGCCTCCGTCAGCGCGCGGCCACGGCAGAGGACGACCGCTTCCCGGCGGGTTTCGAGGGACATGTTGTCGAGCAGAAGGATGTCGGCGCCCGCCTCCAGGGCTTCGCGCACCTGGGGCAGTGATTCCACCTCCACTTCTACGCGAAGGAGGTGCGGCGCTTGTTCCCGCGCCCGCCGAACGGCCGAGGTGATGCCTCCTGCGGCCTGGATATGGTTGTCCTTGATCAATACCCCATCGAACAGCCCGAAGCGGTGGTTGTGACCGCCCCCAACCCGCACGGCGTACTTCGCGAGGGCACGGAGGCCCGGCACCGTCTTCCGCGTGTCGACGATCCGGGCGCCGGTCCCGGCCACCAGCTCCACAAAGCGCTGCGTGCGGCTGGCGATGCCTGAGAGATGCTGCACGTAGTTGAGCGCCACGCGCTCCCCGGTGAGCAGGCTCCGCGCCAGACCCTCGGCCACGGCCACGCGAGTTCCCGGGGTTAGGCGAGCACCCTCCGGAACCAGTTCATCCACCCGCACCGAAGGATCGAGCTGCCGGTACACTTCCTGCAAGAGCGGCAAGCCCGCCAGCACGCCGAGGTCCTTGGCAAGGAAGACCGCACGTCCTCGGGCGTCCGCCGGCACCGTGGCGGCCGAGGTAACGTCCCCGAAACCGATGTCTTCAGCGAGAGCGGCGGCAACGGGGATGGAGATGTCGATGAGCGGGGCGAGATCCATACCTCGATTATGAGCGAGAAGCTCTTCCGTGGGCGGCGCGGGTGCTTTCGCGGGTGTGACCGCGCTTTATAGGTTACGCTGCAATCCGGGGAGAGACCTCTCGCAGCGAGGTACTCGTCCTCGCCTTCGTGACCGTCACCCTCGACGGCGGTCACCCGGGGCGTGGGACCCGTCTCTTTCGGGGGTCCAGCTGAACCCGACGATGGGCGTGGAGTGTCTTGCGCTGAGGCTGGCCTCCGTTTTTGGGGTCGATACCCTGGTGCGGGACTGGCGTGGCTGGATCCCCGCAGGGCAGGGG
>JANPLG010000537.1:0-11605 GCA_031426395.1 Actinomycetes bacterium | reverse complement strand
GGAGCACGGTAGACCCACGGCCACAAGGGCCTAGGCTACCACAGGTTACATTGTCACGAAAGCCTGCCCAGTAATTGAATCCCACCCTGAATGACGGAGGTGGCGGGAGGCTCGCGGCGTGGCGCCTTCTCCATCCCTTCTGATCCGCGTTCATCCGCCCAATCCGCGTGATCCGCGCTCCATTCCCTACATAGCTAATCCAGCTTGATCAGCTTCGCGTAGCCGGAGATCAGCTTCTTCTCTCCGTGGCCAGGGAAGACGACCGTCACCTGCTCGTCGTCCCCGGAGCCGACGCTCTTGGTGACGATGCCGTCCCCGAAGACGCCGTGACGCACGCGGTCACCCGCTTTGTACTTGCCGGGCGTCTTGCTCTTGGCCTGCTCCAGCAGCCGCTGCGCCTCTGGCGAGAGGCCGCCCACCGACTTCCTGGGCGCGGGACCGGCGCCCATGGGCGGCAATGATCCGAGGGGCCGTCCGCCGGGGCGCGTCCCTTCGGCCCCCCAGCCGCGCCCCAGCACCCGGCCGCCGCTGGCGAAGTCGCTGTCGTCCACGCTCTCGTAGCGACCGCGCTCCTCGGCGGGCCGGCACATCTCGTGGTAGCACTCCTCGGGGATTTCGCGGATGAACCGGCTGGGGCGCTGGTAGCGCGTCTGCCCGAAGACCATGCGCCGCCGCGCGTAGGTGAGGTGCAGCTTCTGCTTGGCGCGCGTGATGCCCACGTAGCAGAGGCGCCGCTCTTCTTCCATCTGGGTGCGGTCGTCCTTGGCGCGGATGTGCGGGAAGACATCCTCTTCCAGGCCGCACAGGAAGACGTAGGAAAACTCGAGGCCCTTCGCGGCGTGCAACGTCATCAGCACTACGCTATCGACCCCGGCCTTGAGTGTGTCGACATCCGAGACGAGGGCCATCTGCTCGAGGAAATCGGCCAGCTTCCCGCCTACCTGCTCGTCGAACTCCTTGGCCACGTTGACCATTTCGTTGACGTTCTCGGCGCGCGTCATGGCTTCGGGCGTCTTCTCCTCTTGGAGGGCGCGGAAGTAGCCGGTCTGGTTGATCAGCTCGCTCAGGAGGGCAGTGACGCTCAGGCTCTCCCTGTGGCCGGCCAGGGTGCGGACCACCCGCACGAACTCCCCAATGGCGGCGCGCCCCCGGTTGGTGAGGCCTTCCACTTCGTTGGCGCTGCCCATCGCTTCTAACAGCGAGACGTCATGCTTGGCGGCGAAATCCTCCAGCCGCTCCATCGACTTGTCCCCGATCCCCCGGGGAGGCGCGTTGATGACACGGCGAAGGGAAAGGGTGTCGGCCGGATTGTGGATGAGCCGCATGTAGCCGATGAGGTCCCGCACCTCTTTGCGGTCGTAGAACCGGACGCCGCCGACCAGCCGGTAGGGAATCCGCCGCCGCTTGAAGCTGTCTTCCACCACACGGCTCTGCGCGTTGGTGCGATAGAGCACGGCGAAGTCGCCGTACCGGACCTTGTCGCCATCCACCACTTCCTCGATGGTCTGGCTGACGAACCGCGCCTCCTCCATCTCATCCTCGGCCGAGTAGAGGACCAGCGGCTCACCCTCGCTGTTGGCGGTCCAGAGGCGCTTGTCCCGCCGACCCGGATTGTGGCGGACCACGTGGTGCGCCGCGTCCAGGATGAGCTGCGTGGAGCGGTAGTTCTGCTCCAGCTTCAGGACCTTGGCGTCCGGATAGTCCTTCTCAAAGGCCAGAATGAAGCGCACGTCCGCTCCGCGCCAACTGTAGACACTCTGGTCGTCATCGCCAACCACGCAAAGATTCCGGTGTCCCTGCACCAGCACGCGGATCAGCTCGTATTGGACGCGGTTGATGTCCTGGTACTCGTCCACCATCACCTGCTGGAAGCGGCTCTGGTAGTAGTCGCGTACCTCCGGCCGGGTCTGCAGCAGGCGAACGGACTCCAGGATCAGGTCGTCGAAGTCAACGGCGTGGTTCTTGTAGAGCTTCTTCTGGTAGAGCGGGTAGAGGCGGGCGACCGTCTTCTCCAGTGCTCCCTCCGCGCAACGCGCGTACTCGGTGGGGTCGAGCAGCTCTTCCTTGGCGTGGCTGATCTCCGAGAGTAGCTGTCGCGGCTTGTGCGTCTCCGGATCAATGGAGAGCTCCGACATCGCCTCCTTGATCAGCGCAAGCTGGTCGCCGTCATCGAAGACCACGAAGTCGCGCGGCAGGCCAATTGCCTCTCCGTCCTGGCGCAGGATGCGGGCGCAGATGGCGTGGAAGGTGCCGACCCAGATTCCGTTGCCGTACAGGTTAGTGCTGCCGCTTCCCGGCACCAGCTTCTGGATGCGCTCCTTCATCTCGTTGGCGGCCTTGTTGGTGAAGGTGACCGCCAGGATCTTCTGCGGAGGCGTTCCGTTGGCAATCAGGTTCGCCACCCGGAAGGTCAGCACGCGGGTCTTGCCGCTTCCGGCCCCCGCCAGGATCAGCAGCGGCCCCGTCACGTGAGCGGCGGCCTCACGCTGAACGGGATTCAGGCCGTCCAGCAGCGCGGCGGACTCGGTGGGAGCAGGGGAATCGTGAGACAACGGGAACCGCCTGGAGCCGCAGGGGCGAGGGGAGGAGAGGGGAAGGCTGGCGGCATGTTATCCCGCACCCGAGGGTCGGTCAGGCAATTGCGGACTGCGGGTTACGGATTGCGGATTGCGAGCTGAGGACCGTGATGATCCTTCGCCGTTCGCAGTGGGCGGCGCGTGGCACGCCACCTTCCACAGCGGGGTCATCACAGCACGCAGATCGGTGCGTTCCGGCCCACCGGGGAGTACCGCTCACCGACACATGCCGCTGGGCAGCATCTGTGCCGTCGCCCCGGTTCCAGTCCACCCAGTAATCGCCAGTGCCAACGCGCGGATGAACTTACTAGGCCACCGACTCCGGCTCCGCGAGGCGGTTGAGGCACTCGGTCACGAAGAGCTCCGGCGGCATGAAGGTGACCTGTCGCCCCTCCAGGCGCGAGGGCAGATGGGTGAGCCGGCCGTAGCGCCACCAGTAAAGCTGGTCGGAGATACTGGCCGGGCCGCGCGCGCTGAGTCTCCGTAGGACTGGCAGCATTCCCTCGATCACGCCTACCGCTCGCGAATCCTGAATGGGGTAGTAGCAGAGGCTGTGCTGCGTGGGAACCCCAACCAGCGCTCCAAAGGGTGAGTGCTGCGGGACATACCGCTCGAGGCTCAGGGCATGGCTGGCGATGAAGGAACTCGACCCTTGGAGAAGATGGAGCGTCTCGCCGTCCGGCAGCTCAATCGGAGCGTCCACAGGGGCTTCCGCTTGATCCACGTTCTGGAGCGCGATGCGGAAGAGATCCTGTTCGCTGACCTTCCATGCGTCCACATCTCCCGGACGCACCGCGACGATGCTCTCCGGCAAGTCATAGACCAGGACAGCCATCAGCCCATCGGCTGGGAAGTCGGCCACCACACTGCCACGTCCGGCGTAGTCATCCGGATAGAGGCGGAGCTTCAGGAGTCGACGAGCAGCTTCCCAATCCCCTGCCAGTTGATCGAGGACCTCGCTCTGATTTCCGATGCGAGCCTTCAGATCGAAATACACGCCGATGAGCGCGGGCCAGTCGGCCACGGGAGTTCGGGCGCAATCCTGTGCGAGGCTGGTCAAGCCCCAGTAGTCGGGCTGCGCGTCCTCGTCTGCGGTTGAGGTCGGGACCACCACTGCTCCACCGGCAGCGTTCAGCTTTCCGGGGTTCCCGCGCCGATCCAGTTCCGCCTGCACCTGCCGGATGAAGAGCGTGTAGTGGCCCGGCTGGAAGAACCCGGCCCACACGGGGCGCGTGAACTGCTCCACAAATCGCGTGACGAGTCCCAAACTTGAGCGACCTTTCAGCTTCCACATCCCGGATTCATCGGGATGAGTGCCACCTGGGTAGGGGACGGCTGCCCGAGTAGCGGCCTACGGGGTGGCTTGATCCGTTCTACCCTCGGAGGCGGCGTGGGCGCCAGTTCTTCCCAAGTAGACCGCTTGAGAGTCGCAAAAAGGGCGAGGTGCCGCAGCAAAGCGGACCTCGCCCCGATCTATGCTCATCGCTGACGTGGGTCGGCGGGCCGATGGGCCAGCCTACTGCTCGTTGCGCTTGCCTTTCTCAATTAGTTCGCGGACGCGCTGACCGCCCTTGCGGCCGATCTCGCTGAAGAACTCCGAACCGCGTTCCTTGCGGACCATCTCGCCACCCTTGCGGCCGATCTCGCTGTAGAACTCGGCGCCGTGGCGCTCCTTGGTCGTCATGCCGCCCTTTTTGCCCAGCTCGGCATAACCTTCAGCGCCCAGGGAGGCTTTGCGTTTATCACCGCCCAGGCGCCCCGCCTCGCGGACGGTCATCTCACCACCATCTTTAGCCATCTAAAGTACCGCCTTGCATTATCTGCTTCGTGCGCTTTGCCCCGAGCCATCGCCCGGTGACGTTGCGCTTGCTTGGTACGGTGCCTCCGCCATTCATCGCCGTGATCCCCTGGCGAGGAACCGACTAAACCGATGGGAGGCCCGTCTCTCGTGCCCTATGCCTGGACACCCTTCTGGTTACATGGACGCCGGGGAAGCGTGGCCTGTTCCCTGGAGAGGCTCTCATAGTTTGATTGAATGTTGCGTCACCGAAATTCATCTAGCACTGTGACCGGAATTCATCCCATCGATTGAGACACATGTCCCCCATCCGAATCAGAGGCGAGCAAGTAGGCGAGAAGCGCTCGGGCACGATGCCGCGTTGTGAAGCGACCAAGCCCGAGGTCTGCAGCCGGCGTGCAATCCGGGAACGGCGAATGCGTGGCGACGAGCGCCGTCCGCCCGGGGCTTCGGTGATTAGCTCAGGATCTCTCGGACCACAGTCCCGTGGACGTCCGTGAGACGGAAGTCCCGGCCGGCGTAGCGGTAGGTGAGCCGCTCATGGTCAAGGCCCATGAGGTGGAGCAGCGTGGCGTGCAGGTCATGGATGTGGATACGGCCATCCACGGCGCGGAACCCGAAGTCGTCCGTGGCACCGTAGGCGGTTCCGCCCTTCACGCCCGCTCCGGCCAGCCACATGGTGAAGCCCCAGTGGTTGTGGTCGCGGCCGTTGCCCCCTTCCGTGGTGGGCGTGCGGCCGAACTCGCCGCCCCACACCACCAGGGTGTCTTCCAGCATTCCCGAACTCTTGAGGTCCGCCAGAAGGGCCGCCATTGGCCGGTCGATATCGGCGCAGAGGCCGGCGGTCTGCTCGTTGTGGCTGGAGTGCGTGTCCCACGGCTGGCCGTTGCCGTAGTAGACCTGGGTGAAGCGGACCCCCCTCTCCGCCAGCCGGCGGGCCAGCAGGCAGCCGTGGGCAAAGGGGGTGTTGCCGTACGCGGCCCGCACCGACTCCGGCTCCCGCGCCAGATCGAACGCGTCCGTTGCAGCGAACTGCATACGGAATGCCGTTTCCATGGCCCGCACGCGAGCGTCGAGGCGTGGGTCCGCACCGGCATCGGGCCGCTCCGCCTCGAGCACCTTTAGTAGGTCGAGCTGGCCGCGCTGGGTTTCCGGCGTCCGGGAGGCGTGGCGCAAGTTCGGAACCATCTTGGTGGGGTCGAGGTTGGCGTGGTTGAGGTAGGTGCCCTGGAACTCGCCGGGAAGGAACGCGCTGCTCCATAGCTCGCTGAAGCGGACCGGCCGTCCCGGACAGAGCACCACGTAGCCCGGCAGGTTCTCGTTCTCCGTCCCGAGGCCGTACAGCATCCACGACCCCAAGCTGGGACGGGTCGGAGTGATGGTGCCGTTGTTCATGAGGAAGAGCGCGGGACCGTGGTTGGGGTTGTCCGTGTGCATCCCTCGCAGCACGCACACCTCGTCCATCCACGGCGCGAAGCGTGGAAGCAGCTCGCTCACTGGCAGGCCGCACTTGCCGCCCGGTTTGAACCCCGCCGGTACCGCCAGCAGGCCGCCGGTCGGGTTTTCGGTCCTGAGCTGCACCTCGGACGGGCGCTGGCCCGCGTACTTGTTGATCGCGGGCTTCGGGTCGAAGAGGTCGCCCTGGAAAGGGCCGCCGTTCATGAAGAGCTGGATCACCCTTCGCACCCGCGGCTGATGATGGCGTGCCTGCGGCCCGCGACCAGCGTCAGGCTCCGCCGCGCGGGCCTCTCCTCCCAGCGTCAGGCCCATCCCCAGGGCACCCAGCCCGCCGCCGAATCTACCGATCACCTCACGCCGCGTGGTCATTGGGTTCGCTCAAATCCTGGGCAACAAGCCTAAGCACTGCTGATTAGTGGATCACACCGGCAGCTGAAAGTTTCCGCAATCCGGGCACGGAGGTTGGTAATCAGGGCGTCAGCCTTCTGGAACGAAGGCGTCTACGATCACCTCAACGGCGGCAACCTCCCCGTTGAGTAACACAACCTCCACCACGTCGAACCGGAGCGGCCGGTCGTCGATCTCGTGGCGGTGGCAGTAGTGCTCAGCGGCGCGGCCGAGGCGCTGCTGCTTGGTCCAGCCGACCGCATCTCGCGGTAGGCCGTGGGCCAGGCTGCCACGCGCCTTCACCTCCACGAAGACGAGCGTCTCGCCGTCGTCCGCCACCAGGTCCGCCTCACCGCCTCGGCAGTGGTAGTTGCGGGTCACGAGCCGGTAGCCGCGCCGCTCCAACTCCGCAGCGGCGGCATCCTCGCCCAGTCGACCCAGCCGCCGGCGATGCTCCTCCGGGGTGATCGCCATCAGAGGGATTGCCGCAGACGACGGACTTCGTCCAGGAGCGACGGAGCTGCGGGCGGCAGCGGACTCTGCGTCCGGTCCCAGAGCGTTACCGCCTTCGGGTTGAGGCCGGCGCCCGGCACCAGACGGGGCTGCGCGGGGTCCGGGGCCGCTCCCATCAGCATCCAGTGGAACAGCTCACCCGCCGCGCGAACGTCGGCTGCCTGGCTGCCGGGGGTGAGCGACCCCGGATCGGTGAGGACCGGGCCGCGCGCCGTCACGATGATGTTCTGCGGGCGGAGGTCGCCGTGGTCCACGCCGGCGGCGGCGAACTGCGCCAGCCCTTCGCAGATCGCTTCCAGGTACTCCAGCGCCTGACGCAACGGAAGCCGGCGCTTCTTGCGGACGAGGTCGAAGAGCGTCTCACCCTCCAGCCATTCCAGCAGGATGAACGCCGTCCCCCCGTGCCGGCCCGCGTCCAGCAGCGAGACGATCCGCGCGTGGTTGAAGCGGCGGAGCACCTCGCACTCGCGCTCCAGCCGGGGCAGCGCCTCGTCCAGTTCCTGCTTGGCAACCTTCACCGCGCAAGGAGTGCGTGCGGAAAGCTCCTCGCCGAGGTAGACGCGGGCGTACGATCCCTCGCCACGCCAGCCGCGAATGAGCGCGCGCCGTCCCCCGTCTCCAGCGAGCACCTCTCCCGGCTGCCATCGGCCCGTTTCGGTGACACGGTTCATCGCGCTGCCGGCCTTTCCAGCAGCACCGACTGCACCTGGGACGCGCCCACCTCCACCTGCTGCTCGCGCACCCAACCCTGCCCGACCACACGGACGGTGTGCGGACCCACGGCGACCCTGATGCGTTGCGGTGCTTTGCCCAGCCGCTTTCCGTCTAGCCAGACCTCCGCACCGCGCGGCCGGCTGCTGATCGCCAGGGTGGCACCGCGCAGAATGCGGATCACGCCGCGCCCCAGATCCTGCTCCACGGGAAAGACCTCGCCGGCCGGATTGGTCAGCTCACCACGGACCGGGTCCAGCCGGAAGCGGCCCGCTTCGGAGAGACGGCCGTTCTCCCCCACCCTCAGAGCGGTCAACGAGATCGGCTCCGTTCCGGCGGCGCTGGCGCGAGTTGCCAGGGCATACATCCGCTTGCCAAGGGGGTCGACCAGGATGACGTTCCCCTGCGGAAGCTGCGCGAGGGCTGCGTCGTCGATGGGCGGGCGAGGGTCCGGGACCGTGCCACTGGCAACGGGGCCGGTTCCCGCTTTGGGGGCGGTCATCCGTCCCGCATAGAAGCCGCCAGCACCTGCTACGGCTGCTGCTGCCAGAAGAGCAGTCAGCCACACCCCCGAGGACGGGCCACTCCGGTGTACCGGAGATTGGCCGAGGATCAGGCCGTGGGCTGCCGGCTCCAGAACGGGCGGCGAGGGTCGATCCGGTAGCCGCTCCGTGAACCCGGCAACCTCGAGCAGGGCTACGGTGGTGTCATCGTCATACTCGCCGGCGCGGCTGTGGGCGATGAGCTGCCCGGCCACGGACTCGATGTTGACGCCGGTGCGGCCCAGGATCCGTTCCAACGCCTCGGGACCCGCCTCATTGAAGTAGCGGGTGAGGCCGTCCGTGCAGAGGAGGACGCGGTCGCCTTCCGCAAGCTCGAAACGCTGAAGTTCGACCTCCAGCGCCGCCTCCTGACCGATGAACTGCTCCGGCCGATTGCCCAACCGCCGTTGCTCCCCGCCCGCGATCGTCCGCACCTCCCCATCCCGCATCAGGATCACGGAGCTGTCGCCCACATGCGCCACCTGCAGCACGCCTCCCGACACGAGCGCGATGCTCAGCGTGGTTCCCGGTGGCTTTCCGGTCCGCGCGGTGTGGAGCGAACGGACGGCGTGCTGCGCTGCTTCCACAGCAGCGGCGGCGGCACGAGCCGGATCACCGGCAGCACGGCGGTCATACAGCGTGCGGCGGGCCGCTTCCACCGCGTTGCCGGAAGCTTCATTGGCGCGTGGATGGCCGCCCATGCCGTCAGCAACCAGCATCACGGCGTCGAAGAAGGGATGCTCGTCCGCAACGAAGACGGCGTCCTCGTTGCCCTTGCCCTCCACCCGGTGCTGGTGGCCGGCCTGGCTCTTGCTGGCGATCCGGACCTCCGCCCGGATGCTGGCGGTGCGCATCATGAGTCGCCCTCCGGACCGTGAAGCGTGAACCGGAAGCGGGAAGTCCGGCCCAGGTCCAGCGTATCCCCATCCGCCAGCTCCGCGCGCTGGCCGGACGGGAGTACCTCATTATTGTGGAGCACTTCCCCACCCGGCAGCGATTCCACGAAATAGCGTCCGGGTGCGGCGTCGAAGGTCAGCAGCGCGTGGTCCTCCCGGATGTCATCCGCCGTCAGATAGACGTAGCTGGCCTCCTCCGTCGCCGCCCGCGGACGCGCGCCGACCACGGTCCGGCCGCCACGACGCAGGGCGAACCACTGGACGCGGCGATCGAGGGGCGTGCCATCCTCGCAGAAGAGCCACGCTGGCGGTGCAAGAGGCGGGGCCGTCACCTCCTCGACCACAGGTGCCGCAGGCGCGCGCAGCACGGCCGGACGGTAGCGCGTCCAGACCAGCCAGACGAAGAAGCTGCCGAAGAGCGCCCAGGCGAGCCAGAGGGGGAAGTTGCCGTTATCCATGCCACTCGCCAATGCCCATCATCCCGATCCTACTCGTAATCCTAATCCTACTCCTAACGCTCCCGCTGAGCGCTCCCGTTCTCGACACAGAAGGACACAGAACTCTCAGAGAGAACACAGATCCAGGCTGTGTTGGCTCGGAACGTCCGCGCGATGCGCACCATCCGTTCTCCGCTCGTGGCTCCGGGTCATCTGGGACAATGAACGGGTCTCCGCTCCCTTTCGTTTCGACTCCGCCGATTACCATCCGCCGCTCGGCCGTGATGTCGTTTCACCCGAGTCGGGGCGGCCAGGGACGGCCCGACCTTTGTTCCCCCCGGCTTCCCGCCCTGACCGGTTTTCGTTGAAAGGTTGAGGAACGATGCAGTTCTTCCGTGGCGCCACCGCCGCCGAGTTGATCGCGGTGCGAATTGATGCGGGCGAGGATGTGCTGATCACGCTCCAGAAGGTCACCGCCGACTTGAACGTGGCCGCAGGCGTCATCCTCTCCGGGACCGGCACCCTGGAGCACCTCCACCTGGAAGTGCCGGCCAACATGCTGTGGCCGACCACCATCTACGCGATTGAGAAGCAAGGTCCCGGGCAGGTGGTCTCCGCTCAGGGACACATCGTGAACGGACAGCCGGAGCTGTTCGTGACGGTGGCGCGCCGCACCGAGGTGCACGCCGGGCAGGTGATGCCTGGGACGCGCGTGCTCCACTCGCTGGAGCTGACGCTTCTTCGTGCGGGTAACCACCGATGGATTAGGATCGGGCATCCGGAGACGGGAGTGCCGCTGCTTCAGACCGCAGGCCCAGCACCGGCCCAGCCAATCTCCCTGCTGGGTCGGCCAGTCGACCCGGCAGCCATTGCGCTGGTGCCGCGGCAGCTTCTGCAGAAGCACAATTGCCTGCCAGTGGCCCGCAGCGGCGACACGCTGGTGGTGGCCATGACGGACGTGAACCAGCTCTTCGCCCTGGATGAGCTGCGCCAAGCGACCGGCCTACGCATCCAGCCGGTGGCCGTCACGTCGGCAGAGCTGTTGCCGGCGGTCCAGCAGGCACTGCGCGGGTAGCTCAGGAGCGGGTGCTGCCCACCGTTAAGTTAGGCAAGGGGTAGCTCTTCGATGGCCCGGCACATCCGGTCGTGGAGTTGCTGTACCTCTCGCGCTTCCGGATGAACGGTGTCAGCCCCAACGCGCTCCAGGAACCGGCACGATGCGTATCCTGATGCTGCCGCTTCGTAATTCTCCACCCACTCCGTGCGAAGGTCCATCCGGTCCGGGTGCACCGGCCAGACACCGGGCCTAGGCCTCAAGTGGCTGTCGATCCCCATCCGCCAAGGTTTGGGGCTGACGCGCGCGCGGAAGCAGCGCTGCCGCTGGCACATCCGTACGTACATCGGGTCTGCTCGTATCGCCCGGAAGAACTCGCTCACGGCTGGCTCGCCGGGGTCGAAGGGCCGGTGCAACACCAGCACGCGGAGTCCGGCAGGCGTGCGGTAGAGCCGCAGGTGCCACTCCGGGTGGCTCTCCAGGAAGGCGGTGACCCGCTTGCGGGCGTGGGCCATTGGGTCGCCCTTTACCCACTGGAGAAGCCTTGGCAGAGGTAGCGCCGAAAACAATCCACACAGAGCGCCGATCACGAACGCCACACAGGCTTCGACCAGCCTCCCCTGTACACACAGAACGGCAGCGGCGATCAGCGATAGCGAGCATCCGAAACATCCTGCCGCACCCGTGTCTGGCTGGGTGAAGTCGATGTCCGCGAAGAGAATGCTGGGCGTGTTGAGGCAGTGAGCGCCGTAGGAATTGCGGGTGATGATCGTATCGCCGTGGCGCGACAGGATCTCCTCACGGATGGGGTGCCCTTCCGCGCCGTTGTAGGGGACTTTGACCTCGCGGCGGTCGAGGTTCTCGCCGGACCAGACCCGCTCCAGCGCCTCGGCGGTGCGGGCATCGGCGATACGCTGCGCCTCCTCCTGGCTCTCGTCCGACCACCCGAAGCGGCGGACCGTCACCTGCCGCCCGCCCTCCCGTCTCCGAAGCCGGCCTTCCGCCCAGTATTGAGGGACGATCATCGGGCTGTGTCCTGGTAACGTTGACGCATTCAGGTACTTCGGTGCCGACCGGACGGATGGCTGAGCTTCGACCCCGGGAACTCCCCCGCCCTAGGAGCCTGTCCAAATAAAAGATGGTGACAAGCATGGATCTCCTGCTGCGGCGGTGAACCTGCCAGCATGGCGCACCATTTTCGCTCGTACACCCCTGATCAACCGTGTCTCCTGC
>JANPLG010000536.1:0-10443 GCA_031426395.1 Actinomycetes bacterium | reverse complement strand
ACCCGGGCCGCGGAGGAGGCCGGCATGGCTGACGAACGTGCCGACGACCTACTGATCGCGTCCGGCGAAGCGATCACGAACGCCTTCAAGCACGCAGATTACGGCATCTGCGTCGTGTTTCGCACCGGTGATTCGGTACTGGTGCGCGTCACCGACTCCGGCACCGGCATCCCAACGGCCAACCTCCCCAACGTCATCCTCATGGAGGGCTTCTCCACCAAGGTTTCCCTGGGAATGGGCTACTCTCTTATGCTGCGCCTCTCTGACCACCTCTGGCTCTCCACAAGCCCCGCCGGCACCGTGGTTCAGCTCGAGAAGAAGATTGATGAACCGCTGCCCACGTCACTGATTCCTTCCATGTCCCAAGGTTCGGCGGGCATCACCAAAGGGGGTGCTGCTGCCTTCCACGGTGCGCTAGCCGGCAGCGAGGCGGGCCGACCGTGAGCCTGCGCCTCAAGCAAGCAGTGATCCTCCTCTTCGCAACCGTCTTCCCCTTCGCGCTGGGCGGTGCGGCGGTCGCCTTTGTCGTGGCACCGGCCTACCGGCGTACGGTGATTGAGTCCAGCCGCGAGACGGCGCAGCGGCTCTCGGATCAACTGGCATGGTCCCTGGCGCGGGACGCCGCCCAGCTCCAACGGCTGGCGGCTCTGGGAAGTGTGCGGAAGGCAGCATCCGCACGGCCCCGGTTCACGCCTCCACCTTCCGGTAGCGGGCTGAGCGGCTTGAATGCGGCTCAGGCGAAAGCAGTAGCAGATCCCCTCACCCATCCCGCCGCCGCTGAGCTTCGCTGGTGGAAGGAGGCTAATCCGGCGGTCCTCGACTTGGTGGTGACCAACATGGTCGGAGTCGCGACAGCTGCAACCATGCAAACTGATCCTGTTGGATACCGATCACAGCCGTGGTGGCGGCAATCATTCCATGAGGGTAAGGGCCGGGTGGTCATCAGCGGCCCGGTCCCACTCTCCGGCAATCGGGGCATGGCCGTCACCGTAGGCGTGCCGATCTATGCCGAGGGACGGCCGGGGTCGATGGTCGTGGGCATCCTCCGTGCCAGCGTGAACCTCACGGCGGCGTTTGATGGCGTAAAGCGAATTGGGCACTCGTCTTCGGGCGAGATGATGCTGACCGACACGCTCGGCCGGGTGCTGGTCTCCGCACCCACCGAGGGCGCGGCGGCGCTCTCCCCTACCGTTGCTAAAAGGCTCCTCTCACAGCCTGCGGGCGGTGTAATCGCATTGATGGCGGGCAGAGAACGGTTGCTCGGGTGGTCCGCCGTGCGGCTGGGGGAGGCAGTCGACCTTCCAGGAGCCCGCGCACCGCGCCTCTTCCTGATCCATGCGACCGATCCGGAGACCCGGCTGGGACCGCTCCACCAGGTGCAGCGCTGGATGCTGGTCATTGCCATCGCAACCATCGCGGTGGCCGTCGGCTTGGGATACTGGCTGGCCGACCGGATCATCGCACGGCCCGTACGCGCTATCGCGGCCGGCATGCGGGAGCTGGCGCGGGGCGACTTCGCTGAGGCCGGGCGCATTGCCGATGAACTGTGCCGCGTAGAGATGGGGCGGCCCCGAGGCACGGAGAAGTCACGCCTGGTATCCGGTCCGCAATCGGTGGCCCGGCTCACAGATCAGTGACCGTTGAGCCTCACCTCGCCTCGCTGCGATGAAGACGTTGACCCACCTCCGGCTGACGCGGATGAAGAGCCGACCTCCGAAGGTGCCCCCGCTGGATCTCTGGAACATCGGGGTGGAATCACAAGTTCGACAGACTTCATCCAATCGTGTTCCAGTCTCTCGATGGACGGGAAACTGCTACTTGGATGAGGGCGTCGGCAGAAATTGAGCGCTCGCTCCACCGCCGCGAAAGATGACTACCTGATGTACTACTTGGTATCCTTCCGCCGCTGCGGACTGGTCGCTCTCCCCTTGCTATCCCTTGGCCTGCTTTCGCTTGCGGCCGGCACGTTTGTTAGGGTCCCCGCCGTAACAAAGCCGCCACCTCTGGCAACTCGCCAGGCCACGGCTCCCAAAGGACCTCGGCCGCCAGCCCCACCTGGAAAGCTTCAGGCGCGGTATGCCCAACTCCCGCTGAGCTTCGAGGTGAATGAAGGGCAGTTCGAGCCATCGGTGCAGTTTGTAGCGCGCGGCCGGGGCTATACCCTCGCGCTCTCCCCCCGGGAGGCGGTGGTTTCGCTGCGACGCCCCACACCCGCCACCGGTTCTGGCACAGATCGCAAAGGGGATCGCTACCGGAGGCGCGCGGGCTCCACCGGCCCACCGGCTTCAAGGGAGTCCGTCTCCCTGCGGATGAAGCTGCTGGCCGCCAATCCGAAGCCCGAAGCGCGCGCCGAGGCGCTGCTGCCGGGGAAGGTCAACTACCTTCTCGGTAACGATCCCAGCAAGTGGCGCAGCGGCGTTTCCACCTACGGACGAGTACGCTATCGGGAGGTCTATCCCGGCATCGACTTGACTTACTACGGCAGCCAGGGAGAGCTGGAGTATGACTTCATTCTCGCCCCGGGAGCCGACCCCGACCGCATTCGCTTCGGCATCGACGGGGCACGAAAGGTTGAGATCAACCGAGGCGGGGATCTCGTGATGCACACGGAGGGCGGCGAGGTAATCCAGAAGGCGCCAGTGATCTACCAGGAGGTGGACGGTGCGCGAAAGAGAGTAGCTGGCAAGTACGAACTGACTTCGACCACAGAGGTCGGTTTCCACGTGCCTATCTATGACGCCACCCGGCCGCTGGTGATCGACCCGGTGCTCAGCTACTCCACCTATCTGGGTGGCGGCGCATTCGATTCCGCCGGGGGCGTTGCTGTGGATGGCGCGGGTAACGCCTATGTCGCGGGTGCCACTTACTCCGCCAACTACCCCACGCGAAACCCGCTTCAGCCCGTCATAGGTGAGTCAGGTGACGCCTTCATCACCAAGCTCAACCCCGCGGGCACCAGCATGGTCTACTCCACCTACCTGGGCGGCAGCGGGCGCGACTTCGGCGTGGGGGTGGCGGTCGATGGAACAGGAGCAGCGTATGTCGTTGGCCTCACGGACTCCATCGACTTCCCTACGCGCAACCCCATCCAGGCAGCGAACGGCGGCGGCTTCGACGCCTTTGTGGCGAAGCTGAACCCATCCGGGAGCGCGCTCGCCTACTCGACCTATATAGGCGGCACGTACATCGACGACCACCCCGGAGGCATCGCGGTCACGGGCGCAGGAGAAGCGTGCATTACCGGGTGGACCACCGGTGTCGGATTCCCGACGCGCAATGCAATCCAGGGCCCTGCCGGTCAGAATGACGTTTTCGTGACCAAGCTGGATGCTGCGGGGTCGGGCTACCTCTTCTCCACATACTTTGGGGGTGCACGCACCGATCTAGGGCGGGCGATTGCCCTCGACCCCGCGGGCAACATCTACGTCACGGGCAAGACCGAGTCCAGTGACCTTCCCACCCCCAACGGGTTCCAGCGCACCATTGGCGCGGACCTGCGGGACGCATTCGTAGCCAAACTGACGCCGACCGGCAGCGCGCTGGTCTACGGCACCTATTTGGGAGGGAGCCGCAATGAGGACGGCACCGGCATTGCGGTGGATGCCGGCGGCAACGCTTACGCGGTCGGCGTCACGAACTCCCTCGACTTCCCCACGCAGAACCCACTGCAGGCCACCCCAAGTGACTCTGGTGAGATTTACATCACCAAACTGGACCCCGGCGGCTCCACGCTCCTCTACTCCACCTACCTTGGCGGCAGTGAGTTCGACGAATGCTATGGCGTGGCGGTGGACACGGCCGGGAACCTGTACGTGAGCGGGGACACGGCGTCACCAGACTTTCCCGTGGTGGCATCGCTCCAGGCCTTCAAAGGCATCGGCGATGCTTTCGTGGCCCAGGTAAACCCCTCCGGCAGCGCGCTGGTCTACAACACCCTTCTGGGCGGCGCGGGGTACGACTACGCCATAGGGGTGGCGGTGGACCCTCTCGGCAATGTCTATGCTGTCGGCACCACCAGTTCCGCCGACTTCCCGACTCTGAATGCCCTACAGCCCGCTTCCGGCGGGGGCACCAGCGAGGTGTTCGCCGTCAAGCTGAACACGACCCTCGCGCCTCCGGCGACCCACTTCAGCCTGACCGCGCCCGTCACCGTGACCGCAGGCACCGCGTTCAACTTCACGCTCACGGCACGGGACGCCGCCAACAACCCGGTGCCGGATTACTCTGGCACGGTGCGTTTCACCAGTACTGACAATCAGGCGGAACTGCCTGCGGACTACACGTTCGTCACGGGGGACGCGGGCGCCCACGTATTCAGCGCCACCCTCAAGACGACGGGGGCGCAGACCCTCACTGGAACGGACACTGCCAAGCCGACGCTCAACGGCAATGCGTCGATCACCGTCACGGCGGGCGTACCTGCGGACATGCGCTTCGGACAGCAGCCGAGTACAGCTGCAATCAACGCGGTCCTTGCACCAGCGGTGACGGTACGCATCGTGGACGCCTTTGGGAATACGGTCACTACGGCCAATGACACGGTCACGCTGGCTCTGAGCGCCAATCCGGGTAGCGGCACCTTGAACGGTACTACCAGCAGGGCGGCGGTGAGCGGAATTGCCACGTTCAACAACCTCTCCGTGGACAAGCCCGGCAATGGCTACACCCTGGCGCCATCCGGCGGAGGCCTGCCGGGTCCGTTCACTGCCTCCGCCCCGTTCAACATCACGACAAAACCCGCCACGCAACTGCGCGTGACCGCACCCGCCACCGCCAACTCCGGCACGCCCTTCCAGGTGACGGTCACGGCAGTCGACGCGGACAACCAGCCCGTTACCACCTACACAGGTGCGGTCCGTTGGACCAGCAGCGATCCGCAGGCGGTCTTGCCGCCGGACTATACCTATACGGCCGCCGATGCGGGTGCGCACGTGTTCACCGTCACGCTGAAGACGCTCGGCAGCAGGACCATCACGGTAACCGACAGGGCTATGCCTTCCCTAAGGGGCACCGCAACAGTGAACGTCACGGAGGCGCTGTCCTTCGTGGTGACCACGGCACTGGACACGGTTTCTGGCACGGATGGAGTGACCTCGTTGCGCGAAGCGATCAACGCGTCAAACGCCCGCACGGGACTGGACACCATCACCTTCAAGATCCCCGGTGCCGGATTGAAGACCATTGCCCCGACGACAGCCCTACCCACCATCACCGACCCGACGGTGATTGACGGCTACACGCAGCCCGGAGCCAGGCCAAACACAGAACCCAGCTTTGCCACCAACGCTACGTTGGTGATCGAGATCAACGGTGCCAAGGCGGCCAAGGGCGTAAACGGTCTCACGATCACGGCGGGGGGCACCAGTGTGCGAGGGTTGGTGATCAACCGCTTCCGCTCCCTGGCCGACGGTTCGGGGGGCGTCGGAATCGTTTTGAAGGGTGCCGGAGCTAACACCATTGCGGGCTGCTTCCTGGGGACCGTCAGTACGGGCAAAGCGGCGTCCGGAAACGCTGCCGGTGTGCTGGTGGAGGACTGTTCAAACAACATGGTCGGCGGCACTAACTCCGTTGCCGCCAACTTGATCTCGGGAAATGAACTCGGCGTGACGGTGGGGGGCGATGCGGCTACAGGAAACGTGGTGCGTGGCAATGTGATCGGCACCAACGCCGCCGGCACTACAGCGCTAGGGGGGTTCACCGGAGTTGACGTGGAGGGGCCGGACAACCAGGTTGGCCCTGGCAACCTGATCTCCGGTCACACTGGCCCCGGCATCTTTGTAGGAGCGATTGAAGGCACGAGGGTGGTTTCCCGAAACCGAGTGATCGGGAATCGTATTGGCACGGACGTGACCGGAAGGAAGTCGGTAGCCAATGCAAATGGCGTGAACCTGGGAGTTGGGGCAGTTCAGAACCAGGTTGGCGGCATCACCCAGGGGGAGAGAAACCTCATTTCCGGGAACCGTTCCGGGGTGAACATCTTCGGGAACGCTGCGGAACCGGAGAGGGCCCCCAGGGAGAACCAGGTGCTGGGCAACTACATTGGCGCGGATGCCTCCGGCGCTAAAGCGTTACCCAATGCCACGAATGGCGTCAGCATCTCCAGGGATGCTCTTGACAACCTCATTGGCGGAGACGTGCCGGGTGCGCGCAACGTGATCTCCGGCAATCGGTTGAACGGCATCGTGATCAACGGCATGGGGAGCACCGGCAACCGCATCCAAGGCAACTACATCGGCCTGGATGCCAACGGAAGTAGTCCGCTTCCAAATGCGGTGGGTATCCGCTTGGCGAGTGGGACGGTGAACAACTCGGTCGGTGCGGCGACAGCCGACGCGCGCAATGTCATCTCAGGCAACAAGGGGATCGGGATCGAGGTTGACGGGATCGGCACCCTTGGCAACGTCATTCAGGGTAACTACATCGGCCTGAACGCCCTCGGCAGTACTGCAGTTCCCAATGCCACGGGAATCCAGATTAATGTCGATGCCGCAAACACCCTCATCGGCGGGACTGCTGCCGATGCGAGAAATGTCATATCTGGCAACAAGTCTCAAAACGTCTGGGTCTCGGGCGTAGGCACCAACATCCAGGGAAACTACATCGGCACGGATGCCCGCGGGACGCGTGCAGTGGATACCAGCAATAGCAACTACGGCGTGTTCTGCATCGGATCGGATATCCGGATTGGGGGCAGCTTTCCGGGCGCTGGCAACCTAATCTCCGGCAACGGTCTGGCCGTCGGTGCCGCCGGTCTCGGCATCATTGTTCAGGGCAATAAGATTGGCACTAACGTTGATGGCTCTTCCGCGATTCCCAACAACGTAGGCATTAGCATCGCCGGGACGAACGCGGTCCTTATCGGCGGTGTGGAGCGCGGCGCGGGGAACCTCATTTCTGGTAACACCGTCTACGGCGTGGATGTCTTCGGGACGGGGCACGTGCTCCAGGGCAATTTTGTGGGGACGAACGCTGCTGGAACGGGTCCGCTTCCAAACCGGAATTCCGGCATCTTCCTCGAAACCAATAGTCAAGGCTGTCTGCTTGGCGGCGAGGCATCCGGTGCCGGAAACCTTATCTCCGGCAACTCGAGATTTGGAGTGACGGTTACGGGTCGGAACAACACATTGCAGGGCAACTTCATCGGAACCAACGCGGAGGGCACGGGCCCAATCCCCAACCTGGAGTCCGGCTGCAGCATCCGGGGCAACAACAACATCCTTGGCGGGGCCGCTCCGGGGGCCGGCAATCTCTTCTCCGGTAACGGGCAGTACGGACTGAGGATCGTCGTAGGTTCGGGAAACAGGGTCCAGGGCAACTTCGCCGGGACCAACGCGGCGGGAACGGGGGCGGTACCTAATGGCATCGACGGCATCAACGTCAGCGGCCAGAACAACGTGATTGGCGGCACCATCCCGGCCGCGCGTAACCTGCTCTCCGGGAACAACAATAGCGGCATCGCGCTGGTAACCTCGGGTCCCAACAACGGGTCCGGGAACGCGGTGCTGGGCAACTACATCGGCACGGATGTCACGGGCACTCGCCTTCTGCCCAACGAGGACGGAGTGTATGTGGTCGCCTCTACCGCTACCGTCGGGGGGACCGCCGCCGGGGCCGGCAACCTCATCTCTGGCAACCGCGCGACCGGCATCTCGCTTCGGGGGGCGAAGGCCGTGGTGCTGGGCAATCTCATCGGCACGGACCGCAATGGCGCACTAGCGCTGCCCAACGGCACTGGGGTTTCCATCCTTGGCGTCAGCAACCTTGTCGGCGGCCTGGCACCGGGAGCCGGCAATCGCATCGCTTTCAACGTCGAGGCCGGAGTGGCCGTGGTTCAGGTCCCCGGCATGGTGCCTGGGGGCAACACGATCCGCGGCAATGCGCTTTACCTGAACGGGGGCCTTGGCATCGATCTAATCGCGGCGAACGGCATCTTCGGGGTTACGCTCAATGACCCACTCGACAAGGACCTCGGAGCGAACGGCCTGCAGAACTCTCCGGTGGTCACAGACGACTCCCTTCCCGGCGCTCCACGGCTCACATTGAGCCTGAACAGCGTTCCAAACGCTACCTTCGTGATCGATGTCTACGGCAGCGATGCCGCTGACCCAAGCGGCTATGGCGAGGGTCAGCGATACCTCGGCAGTACAAGCGTAACCACCAATAGCGCCGGCAATGTCACCCTCACGTTGGTGACGGCGGGCAGCGAACCCGGCACTTACTTCACCGCCACCGCAAGCAGGATCCTAGGCGTTGGGATCCAGGAGACCGGCGAGTTCAGCAATGCGGTGCAATTGCCGGGACCTTAGGTCGTGAGAAGGCAACGGGTACAGGAAGTACGGCTGCCTGAGGTGAACCTGCTGGCTGGACTCTCACCGCATGGCAATCTCCGAAACCGAAGCATTCGTTCCCGGCCCCACTGGCCGTCTCTTTACCCGCCACTATCATCCAGACCAGGAACCATGGGCGGATCTCGCTCTGCTGCATGGTTACGGCGAGCACGGCGCCCGCCACGCGCCGCTTCTCCGCTGGCTCGCGGAGCGCGGCATCGCGGGTCACACCCTCGACTTCCGGGGGCAGGGCCGCAGCGACGGCCGGCGCGGCTACGTAGCGCGCTGGCACGACTACCTGGGAGACCTGGGAGCATTCCTTCGGTCGGAGCCATTCGCGCCATCACGGGAGAGAGCACGTCCGCTCTTCGTCCTGGGCCACAGCCACGGGGGATTGGTTCTCGCGGCCGCCGTTGAGGAGCACCTTCCAGAGCTTGAGCACGTGAGCGGCACGGTGCTCACCGCACCTTACTTCCGGTGCGCTTTTTCAGTCCCGCGATCCAAGCAGATCCTCGCCCGCGCCGTCAGTCCCATTCTGCCGTGGCTTCAGGTCCCCTCTGGCTTGAAGAACGAATGGATGTCCGCAGACGAGGCGATGGTCGCCGAGAGCCGGCATGACCCGCTGGTTTCCAAGGTCGCCACGCCGCGTTGGTGGGTTGAGCACCTGAAGGCGCAGGACGAGGTGATACGGAAGGCACCGGAGTATGGCAAGCCGCTGCTGATGGTCATCGCAGGCAAGGACCCAGTGGCCGATCCTGCGGTCGCCGGCGCCTTCTACGAGGCGTGCGGCTCACAGGACAAGACCCTCGACTTCCGCCCCAACGCCCTGCACGAGGTACTCCGGGAAGCCGACCGCGCGGAACTGTTCGCCACGATCTTCGTCTGGCTTCGTGCTCATGCTGCGCCGCAGGATGCCTGACCGAACTCACCGGGGCGGCCGGCACGTCTATAATGGGGCTACCTCAACTCTCACGGGTGCTGCTTGCTGGAACTCCCACGGCCCATGCTCACGACTGCCGAACTCGTACCCATCGCGACCGACCCGGACCGAACCGTTGCCGGGCTACTGGCGCTTGAGGATGACGACGCGCTGGAGCAAGCGCTGGCGGATCTGCCGGCCGGTGTGGCCGCACGCGCCGTCTGCGTTGCGCCCTCGCTGGAGCAGAAGACGCAGATCCTCTGGGCCATGGAAGATCGCCAGCGGCGGGAAGCGCTGGAGTTCGTACCTCCTGCATTGGTGGCCGCGCTGATCCAGAACATCGAAGAGGACAACCGCTACCTCCTGGGCGACCTCTCCATTGAGGCGTTCGGCGCGCTGCTGCGGCTTTGCAGCGCGGAGCGCCAGTTCTACTGGATCCTCACCGCCCTCTCCTTCACGGACGCGCGGGCCAATGCGCTCCCGCTGATGCTCCCCACGCATCAGTTGGTGGAGATCTTCCTGACCCGCGCCGAGTGGGAAATCCACGTCCGAGGTCTCGGGGACTTCCCCATCGAGAACACCCGGCTGCCCTCGGATGCGTTTCGCGACCCCGCGCAGTCGCTGGTCGACCTCTTCGGGGCGGAAGGCTTTCTCCGCCAGTTCCCGGTGAACGATCCCGATCTGGCGCAGGCGATCCAGCTCATCCTCGACTTTGACCAGGACCGGTATGTCGACCTAATCCGGTCGGGCCTCCGCTCCCTGGACTACGCCGACAACCATCCGGACGAGTGGGTGGAACTGACCGAAACGCCGATCCTGCTCGACCCTCAGGGTCCGATCGACCTGGTGGACCTGTCCAGCCCGCTGCCGGAAGTCGCAGTCGAGATGGACGGCGCAGGAGAGGGAGATGGAGCGGCTTCCTGGATGGTAAGCGCCACCCCTTCGTTGGCGCTGCAGCCGATCGGTTCGCCGCCGCTGGCCCAGATGGAGGCTGCCTTGCCTCCGGCGGTAAGGCAGCGTGTTGCCGATGATCTTCAGCGGCTTTACATCCGGCAAGCGATAGCGGAAGGCGGGTCGTTCCTCCGGTACGACCTGGAACGGGTGGCGCGGAGCGTCGAGGCCTATCTGCTACTGGGGCTGGAAGCGGAAGCTGGCAGCGGACCGGAACGCCACGCGGCCCTGGTAAGCCAGCGCCCG
>JANPLG010000535.1:0-16824 GCA_031426395.1 Actinomycetes bacterium | reverse complement strand
CGCGTTGCCGAACCGCACGATGGGCCGACAGACGGCGAGCACGACCAGCAGGATGACGAGGCAGCGGATGATCAGCAACAGGAGCTGCTCGATCATGAGGCGGCGGCTGCGGTTCCGCTGGCTGACGCGCAGGAACTCCATAGCGCCCCAGTGCACCACCTTGAACCGCCGCCGTTGCAGCAGGTGGATGATGATGGGGATGCTGACGAGGGAGAGAGCGCCGAGGAACGCGCCGTTGAGGAAGGAAAGACCCATTTCGGTGTCGTTTAGCCCCTTGGTAGCATTCTAGGCACGGCTAGCTTGATCGAGGGCATGTGAGACTAGCTTGAGAAAGAGACGGCCATTCCGCGATTGACGTAGATCCAGTTTCGAGAATGTCCAGTCCACCGGCGCGACAACCTCGGCCTTCCCATCCGTCCAGGGGTACTCACAGTTCTCCGGACGAACGCCCCCACCATCCACCTGCGGATGGAGCAGGTCAATCTCTCGTGAGATCTCCCGAAGAAGCGCGGTAAGGCCGGGGTCCGGATCTCCCTTGTACAGCTTCGAGTACTGATGTCGGAGGATGGCGGGAAGTTGTTTGGCCACGAATCCGTGCCGTGCCTGGATGTCGAGGGGCGGCCTACCGGTGGAATAGAGTTGCGCCTTAGCAAGCTTTTCGCAGGCCATCTGGAGGAGGTGAAGCTCGTGACAACGAGGTAGATCGCCTCCGTGCAGCACGAGGACTTCCCGCGCTTCGTAGTCGGATGCCGCCTGGCGAGCAAATGCCCGCATCCACTCCCGATTACTGGGCATGGGCTCCATTCCGTTTCGGTAGCTCAATCCTCTCGCCCAACGTCCAGCCGAATTCACGCTCAATCTGCGCGGGGAGGTCTTCGGTGAACTCGTTGGGTGTAACTTCAATGACGACGAGACTGTATCGGGCACCGTTTCTCGGGTCCGCACTGAAGTACACCGGGCACAGTCCCAGTTCCACCGTTTCACGATTCACTTCCAGAAGCTTCACTGGTTCGGTCGGCTCGGCCTCTCTTTCGCCGGGTGCGACCAACCGATAAGCGTCGATCAATCCGCTATCAACCTGGAAATGGACTTGGGCAGCGTGGCGTGCTTCTTCAGCCTTTAGATCAGTGATCATCCTTGTTTCACTTTCTTTGACGGGCTGCCAGATAACGGCTTAGCACCTCGCCGGGGGGCTGATCGGTGACGGCGCGGATGATATCGATCTTCATCTCCTGGCAGCCGTGGTCCAGGCCGGTACAGAAGGCGTTGAACTGGGAGAGGTACTCCTCACGGATGCCGCGTGGGTCCACGAGGATCTCCGGCTCCAGCTCCAGGCCTTCGAATTTGGTGAGCTCGTCGAACGGGAAGCTGATCTCGTCCGGGTCGAGAACCTGGAAGACGACGATCTCGTGGCGGCGGTAGCGGAAGTGCTTCAGGCCCTCCAGCACGTCCTTCACGTCTCCGAAGAGGTCGCTCAGGACCACCACCAGGCCGCGCCGCTTGAGCTGGTCGGCCATGAAGTGGAAGGTCGGGGCGAGCTGGGTCTTCGGCTTGCTGGACGCGGTCACCAGCTCTTCCAGCAGTTGCGTGAAGTGGCTGGCCGTGGCGCGGGGCGGCAGCAGCTTCTGGACACCGTCGTTGAAGAGCCCCAGGCCGACCGCATCCCGCTGCCGCATCATGAGCTGGGCGAGTGCCGCGCCTAGCACCGAGGCGTACTCCAGCTTGCTGAACTCCCGCCGGTTCCCCTTGTAGCGCATGGAGTCGCTGGTATCGACCAGCAGGTAGGCCTTGAGGTTGGTCTCTTCCTCAAACTCCTTGATGTAGTAGCGGTCCGAGCGGGCGACGACCTTCCAGTCGATGTATCGGATCTCGTCGCCGGGGGTGTACTCACGGTGCTGGGCAAACTCCACGCTGAAGCCGTGGTAGGGGCTCTTGTGGAGTCCGGAGATCACGCCCTCCATCACCTCCCGCGCGTTGAACTCCAGCCGCGAGACGGCGGCGAGAACCTTTGGATCTGTTAGCTGCTGCTGCGTGAGTGGCATAAATCGGGGTTACAGATCTGGCGGGGTCATCGGAGAACTGAGGCGACGAACTTCAGAAGCGGGTACTCGGGCACCAGTGGAACACCTCCTGCCCCGGCACTGGTCCCAAACGACGGATCGAAGCGTTCCCCGGTCCAAACCGCTCGTTGGCGAGCTTCAACACCTCGACCTGCCGGTCTCCCATGATCACTTCGCCGTCCATTGAAATGGCCACCCATTTGCCAGGATGCTCACGCGCAAGCGGGCGTCCGAACCGCTCGAGGAGGTAGTCGTTCCGTTCCGCGACACGCCGACGCAATTCATGGAACTCCGGCGCGTCGTCGGGTAGCCCAGCGCTTATGAGTCGGCGTCGTGCCTCGCCGTATTCGGAGCCGGTAATCCATTGAACGTGCTCTCTGACAGACATCGCAGTGCAATCCAAAACGGTGGAGCTTACCATGCTGCTGGGTGAGTGGTATCTCATTAGATTGAGTTCATGCGCTTACTCCCGCGTCAGCGAGACCGAACGGCCGTAGCGGAAACATACTTCGAACTGGTCTAGCACCTCTCGGCCAAGCAGAAAGCGATCTCCGAGGCCAAGCACAAGGACACGAACCGACTCACCGTTGATAGTCACCACGCCAGGCCAGGAAGGGACCACATGGACTCGGCCATCTGCCGTTTTGATACGTTCCAGACACGGCTCGGCGAGTATCTCGTGCTGTAACTGGACGGGGATGGACAGCCCACCTTCAAAACCGGTATCTGGATAGACCTCTGCTTCCGTGTCCCGATGGAGAACTCCAACTCAAGGTAGGGATACTCAGACATGGACTATCGATGGAAAACGAGGCCGGGGAATTCCGCCAGCTTACGGATTGCGGCGTTCCCTGGACCAAACTTCTCCGCCGCCGCCCAGATCGCTTCTCCCGATGTATTGGTGATGATTACTTCTCCCTCCAGTGAGATGGCAACCCACTTGCCGGGAAACTGCTCCAGCAGCGGCTTCCCAAACTGTTCGTAAAGCGTGTCGTCTCGTTCCAGAACCTGGCGCATCAACGTCTGAAACCGGGAATCCGTCTCTGGAACCCCCGCCTCAATCAAGCGGCGGCGCTCCTCGCCGAAGCGGGGGCCGGTGATCCAATTCTGCTGCTCTGACTTCATCGAAGGTGCTTTCCTTCGCCCGCTACCGCCCGCCGGTCGGCTTGGGAGTCAGTTCCACCAGGCGACGAACCACGTCGTCTGCGGAGATGCCGGCGGCTTCGGCCTTGTAGTTGGTGAGGATGCGGTGGCGCAGCACGGGCAGCGCGATGGCCGCCACATCGTTGCAATCCACAAAGTTTCGCCCGTCGAGCGCCGCCCGCGCTTTGGCGCCCAGGATCAGATACTGGCCAGCGCGGGGTCCAGCACCCCAGGTGACGTGGTCTTTGATGAACTCCCGGATCTGGGGACTCACGCGCGGGTCCGACTCCTTAGTCACGCGCGTGGCGCGCACCAGGGAAAGCACATACTCGAATACGTGCGGGGGCACGGGGAAATCTCGCAGGAACTCCTGGAGCCACAGGATCTCGTCCGAGGTCATCACGTGGCCCACCTCCTGCCGGATGCTGGAGGTGGTGCGTCGCATGATCTCCATCTCTTCCTCAAGGCTGGGATAGTCGACCCGCACCATGAACATGAAGCGGTCGAGCTGGGCTTCCGGCAGGGGATAGGTGCCTTCCTGCTCGATGGGGTTCTGCGTGGCCAGCACGAAGAACGGCTCATCGAGGGTGTAGGTGTGGCCGCCTGCGGTGACCCGGTGCTCCTGCATCGCTTCCAGGAGCGCCGCCTGGGTCTTGGGAGGCGTCCGGTTAATCTCATCCGCCAGGATGATGTTGGCGAAGATGGGGCCGCGCAGGAACTTGAAGTTGCGCTGCCGGCTGACCGGGTCTTCCTGGATGATCTCGGTGCCGGTAATGTCCGCAGGCATCAGATCCGGCGTGAACTGGATGCGCTTGAAGTCGAGCGAGAGGATTCGCGAGAGCGTGCTGACGAGGAGCGTCTTGGCCAGGCCGGGCACACCAACCAGCAGGCAGTGGCCGCGTGAGAAGATCGCCATCAGGAGCTGATCGACCACATCCGTCTGACCCACGATCACCTTTCCCAACTCCTGGGACATCGTGTCGTGGGCTACGCGCAGGCGCTCCAAGGCCTTGCGGTCCTTATCGGTCACGGTGCCGGCGGGGGTTGCGGGGCGAGGGGAGGTGGTCGTGGACAAATTCAACTCCTGCAAGTTGGACGGACTATCATGGGCGGACCAAGCTGGCCCGCCCTCGGTGTATCGGGTCCCAGAGCGGCGGGGGCCGGGGAGTAGTCTTCTATAGCGGACCGGGACAGCCGGAGTTCAGAGACTGCTGCGGCAGTTAGCGAGGGAGACCAATGCATAGCCCGTAACGAGGTCCGGCACGTCCTCCCGCCAACGCGGCACAGTGTTGACCCAGGAGCCATCTGGGCGCTGCTGCCTTACGATCGAACGGGCCAGATCCTGGCCCCAGAAATGCTTGTTCCCACGAGCGTCCACGAGCACCTTCTCGCCCCACACCGACAGCGTCTTCGACATGCTGTGGTAGTAGTAGTAAAGTCCGTCCTTGCCCATCCGGGGGTTCTGGGCCACGTCGTAGTTGGCGCGGAGCCAGGTGTAGGCCGACTTGACGCGCGGGTCCGTCCGGGTGACGTTGCAGTAGAGGTAGCTCTTGAGGCCGGCGTAGGTCATGCTGCCGTAGGAGCTATGCGGGCTCTTGGTGTATTCGTCCGCCTTGCTCTCGCCGCTGGCAGCGTAGATGAAGCCGCCGTCGTTGCCCGACCAGGCCTGGTCGTTGCTTTCCTTGCGGTTCTGACAGCGCTGCAAGAAGATGAGTGCCTTCTTGAAGACCTCGGAGTTCTTAGGGTAGCCGGTCTCCTTCAAAGCCTCCAGGGCGTTCTGAAGGTTGGAGACATCCGGATTGTCCTCCTTGGAGCCATAGCCGATGCCGCCGTACTGGCGGTCGGACGGCTTGAAGTTCTCCCCTTCGTCGAACTGGGAGGTGGTCAGGAAGTTCTGCGCCTTCTTGATGATCCCCGCATACTTCGGGTTGCGCGTGGCGTGTAGGGCGGTGACGGCCAGGGCGGTATTGTAGTTGGGAAGCGCCTGTCCCGGTCCGAACTTATCCGTGTAGATGGCACCGTTTGGCTTGGCAAGCGCGGCTAGGTAGGTGCACGCCTTGGCGACCGCAGGGTCCTTCTCATTCACGCCGTTCCGCAGGAAGCCGAGGGTTACCAGAGCGGTGATGCCCGGATACTGCTGCCAGGCACCGTCCGACCCCTGCGTCTTGCGGAGGTAGGCGAGGCCCTTCTTGACCGAAGTAGCGATCTGGGCCTTGGTTGCGGCAGCACCGGGTGCCACTGCTTTGACCGGAGCTTTGGCCGGCGCAGCGCTGACGGAAGCCCCGGCGAAGCAGATTCCACCGATCGCCAGGGCCGTGAGGGAAGCGAGGGAGCGCGAGGCAGCATGAGTTTGGATGCTGCGGAAAAAAGAGTGCATGTGAGAAGCCTCCAGACGGTATGACGACGGATGTCCACGAATGTTAGGGGCGACGTGTTGCGTTTAGCGGGTTTCCATCCGCCGGACGCGGAAAACGCAGAGTCCCTGTGCCAACAGTGCCAGCCCGAGATAGAAGGCCGCGGTCTGCCAGGCAGGAGGATAGATGTAGAAGTACTCGTGGGCGCGGACATGCTGGTAGACCCAGCCGAACCGGAGGACATCCGTCTCCAGTACCGCCCCGATGGCCGTCACCGGATTGGGCAGCAGGCACGCATAGATGATACCTGAAGGGTCCGGAAGCCACCGGTAGAGCGGATTGATGGCCCAGATGGCGGCAACGGCCGCCGCGAGGAACCCCAGTGCATGTGGGATGGCCGCGCCCGGATAGCGGAGCCAGCCGCCCAGAGCTAGACCGAGCGACCCAAACGCGAACGCCTGGACAACGAGAAGTCCATGCGCCAGCAGCGCTCCGCTCATGGTTACCCCGCCTCCGAACCGTGCACCCACCGGCACCAGGGCGAGGCATAGAGCCAGCGATGTGACCAGGAGGATCACAACCGGCCGCATGACCGCCGTGAGTGCGCCGGAGACGATAGTGGCCGAAGAGAGGCGGCTGCGGCGGTAGTCGTCCACATGGCCGTCGGCTTCCAGGCGTCGCCAGAGCAGCGCTCCACGCACTGCGGCCCAGGGCAGCGCAATGAGCGCCTCCGACAGAAGCACCAGGGCTTGCCAGCGGACCAGCACATGGGGCCGGAGGAGAGAGTACTCGTCAAGCTCCAGCCAGTAACGCTGTAGCAAGGCCCCCAGAACTCCCGCGCCGACCAGCAACAGTACGATCACCCACCAACGCCCGCCGCGCGGCAGAATGCGTGCGGCGTGTCTGGCTACGGGGTTGTCGGCGTTCGAGAGATTCACTTGGGCGGCACGGCTCGCGGGGTGAAGGTGACGGTCACCGCTGTCCGCATCGCCGGCACCACGCGGGGATTGGCCTTGTAGTAAGCGTCATCCGAGCCGGAAGGAAGCGCGTTGTTCACGATGGCCGCCGGATCGCGGTAACTGGCGACCAGCGACAGCTCCCGGTCGGCGACGAAGCCTTCCTTGTCGACGCTCGAGCCGCTGAAGACCCACGCGCCGCGTGTCATCGTCTTCCTGCCCTGCGTGTCCCAGAACAGATCCTCAGCGGCCACCTTGACACTCCGGCCCGCGCGCTGCCAAGAAACGAAGACGTTCAGAGGCGACCCTTGCGGAAGGCGGGTGTCGCCCTGGTAGCGGAGGCCGCCCTTAGGCTCCAGGCCCAGCAGAATCAGCCCGAGCTGGAGATGGAGCGGGCGGACATCGACGGAGAGGACGCTCTCGTGCAGTTTGCCGCCAGGCGCAACGGCGAGGTACTCCACCAGTTGCCGGTCCATGTTGACGCTGCCCGGGCAGGTGACAGTCCGTGCCTTCAGATCCACTACCACCTTGCCAAGCCGATAACGGTCGTCGCCGATCTTCTCGGCCTCGTCCGGTAGGTTCGGCGCGTCCTGCGAGCGGGCGGATGGGATGAGCGTTACCGCGAGGACTGCTACTGCCGCAGCAATCACGGAGCGCGGGCGTCCCGCCCGCACCCACCATTGGGCTCGTCGCGAAAACGAACGGCACTCGGTGCCTGGCTCGTTGCCACTACACCAGTGATTCAAGGTTCCACCGTCCCAGCGTCCCAACGTCTTCGTGCGCTCGAAAAAGGCCACTCTTCCGCGATCTGGCACAGACCAGCCTTGATGGGGTTCTCCTCGACATACTGCCTCGTTCGCAAGTAGTGTTCTTCATCACGAAGATAGCGATCGAAGTAATCGGCGCTCCAAAACCTGCCCTCTCTTCCGAGAACCTCATTTGCCTTCTTGGCCGTGAATGACTTCCAAGAGTGAACAATCCCAGAGAGGCTATTGGCCTTCAGAGGCTCCAGAACAACGTGCACGTGGTTCGGCATCACGACCCAATCATGAAGGCTGTATCGAGTTCCGTCGAAGTGGCGGATAGAACTCGCGACGATTGAACCGACTTCCGGAACTCCGAGTAACAGGGGTCCAAGGCCGAGATCGAGGCAGGCCTCAACGCGTGTCCGCAACTCCTCCTCTCGCTCTTCATTTGCCAAGCACTCGAGTTCTGCACGCCATGCCTCCATGCACGGGGATGGGAGCGATCCTCCTAGGCGAAAAGTTACAAACTGGACGAGACCGTTTGAGTCGAGATGGGGGAGATAGCCTCGGCTATGCCATCCCTTTTGTTCCCGGAGTGAGGAGGCTGACATCCGTAACTGCTTCCCTCGAACGGTGGGTGGTTGCGGGCGGGACGCCCGCGCTCCGTGGTGCTTCCATCTAACGGAGGTGGACGCGCACGGGATGCCCGCGCTCCTTTACGGACGCAGTAGGCGGGCCTCCGCCCAGTTGGCGTGGTCTGCGGCGTCCCCGTTGTCCGCGAAATCGACCTCAATGCGGAGGAGGAGCACGCCCTTGATCGGGACGTTGAGGTCCAGGGGCGTGTCGCCGCCGCGCTGGACCGCGCTTTCGTGGATCAGCTTGTCGTCGCCGTAGATGCGGAAGATGACGCTGCCTTGCGGACCAACGGAGTCATCGAGCCCGGCCAGCGCCTTGAAGCTCTCGAAGCCGCCGTCCAGCGTGTAGGTGAGGGAACTGCGGCTGTGGACTCCGAGCCCGCGCCGGAACGCCTTCCCGCGTAACCGGATGGGACGGCCGGAGACGGCCTTATTCACCTTGAACGGGCTGGCGCTGTCGAGGAACGGTGTCTCCTTGACCTCGGCCGGCTTGAGGTCAGAGAGATAGACCAGCTTCCCGTTCTTGATCTCCATGCGGCTGATGGAACCGATCGGGACATCGAGGTCCTGTCCCCAATCGAGTTTGACCGTCAGCACGTCCTGGTCCAGCTTCACCCAGCGGGCGGTGAGGCGGTCCCCGCCGCCCATATCGAGCGAGAGCACCGTGCCGGGGCGGCTCTCCGTGGGCGCGCGATTGGCGAGCGCGATCGATTGGACGCGGGCGAGGTCAACGGGGACGGGACGACCGCCCACCTCGACCTGCAGCTTGCCGCCCACCACGCCTTGGACTGGACCCTGGATACGGTCGCTGGTGAGCACCACGGTGTCCTTCGTGACCGGCGCGGGAAGCTCGACCTTCTCCTGGATGCGGATGGCGCTTACCCAGCCCAGGGGCACCGTCACGTTGGCCCAGCCGGCGGAGACCTTGACGCTCTTGGCGCTGGGAAAGGTGACGGTCCCGCGGAGGGTATCGCCGTTCACCAGTCGCACCGTGGGGGTCTCGGTCTTACCCGCAACTTTACCGAAGTCGACTGCCAGCAGGTCGGTCACGGAGACCATCGCATTTCTGGACGCAGTCCCGCCCGGCACCTTCTCCAGGATGACCTGTGTGGGGGAGGTGCCTGGTCGAAGTGTGATGCCGGTCAGGGTGCGGCCATCCGCAAGCGACACCTCGGCGTCACCCGCCATTGCCGGTGAGGCGATGAGCGCGAAGATGGAGGCGAAGGTTCGGAGTGCCAGCTGGATCCGCATAGGTTTCTACTTCTGGTAAATCGGAAGGAGGGTGGCGGGCACCTGCAGGGCGAGGATACCCATGGAGGTGGCATAGGAATAGCCAGGGCCGTCATACCAGCTTCCGTCCTGGCGCTGGGTGGTGAGCAGATACTCGGCGACCTTGGGATACCAGTAGGTGTGGAACTTGCCGCCGGCCTGATACATCGCCTGGGTACAGTAATAGAGCGCGTAGAAGATATGTCCGTCCCGGCTGCCGGGCGGCTTCTGCATTAGGTAGTCGAGCCCGCGCTTCGTCTCGTCCGCATTGCGCTCACCCATCACGATGAGGGAGAGGACGCCCGCACCGCTGCGCGCCTGACCGGAGCCACGGCTGTTGGCCATGTAGCTGAAGCCGCCGTCCGGGTTGTTGGCGCACCGTTTCACGTATTCGATGGCGCGCGCGGTGGTGTCCCGCGGAACTCGGATACCGGCGTTGGCGGCGGCCCGCAGCGCCATGATCTGGCAGATGACGACGCTGATATCAGCGTCTGCCACGCGGGGCTGGTAGCGCCAGCCGCCCTCTGCGTTCTGGGTGCGGAGAATGAGCTGCACCGCGCTGTCCAGCTTGTCACGCAGGTCGGTCCGGCGCGTCATGCCGTACAGCTCCGCCAGCGCGAGGGTTGCGAATCCGTGGCCGTACATCGGCGGGCCGGCGGCGGCCTGCGGGTTGTAGATCAGCCCTGTGCGCTGGCAGTGCTTGACGAGGTAGTCGGTGGCCTTGCGGAGGGTGTCTCCGTAGGGGCCCCGGTCCGGCTGGTGCCCGGCAGCCATGAAGGCGAGAGAGCAGAGGCCAACAATCCCCACATCCGAACTGAAGCGGGAGTCGCCCCAGGAGCCGTCAGCGTTCTGCGTGGTCGAGAGGTACTTGAGCGCCCGCTTCACCGCCGCCTCGGTCTTGGCGTTCCCCAGGTACTCCACGGCATCCGAGTCGAGCGCCCCGGAGCGTTCCTGGAGCGTGAACCCGGTGCCGCTCAATGTCTTCTTGCCCGCAGGCTTCGCAGCTGGCTTCGCGGCCGGCTTCGCGGCCCGCTTGGCCGCCGGTTTGGCCGCGGGCTTGGGCTTCTGGGCCGCAACCGGGAGCGCAGTCAGGGTCAGCCCGGTGAGGAGGGTTGCCGCGAGCACAGCCAGTCTCAGGTTTCTAGTTCCTGGTTTCTGGTTGTGTCGGAGCCAGTGGTTTCTCGTTTGCATGGTAGGGCACTGTTGCTGAAAAACATACCGGGGGGGACACCACCACCACCTAATTGGGATGGAGCGAGGGGGAGAGGGGGAGAGGGAGCGACCGGGTTAGTGCAATTGCTGTTGTGGCTGAGGGGCTCTGCTATTGAATACGGGTGGGGCTATGAATCTGTCCGAGGAGCGCTCTGGTCGGTCAAGTTAGGTTTGTGTTTTCCGGCATTACCTCGGTTCGAGGGCACTTTCGCCCTTCCAGGGCTTTGACGATGCTGAATGCGGACACCAGGGTCTCGCGACCCTGGCTATATGCTTTCGCCCCTTCGGGGCTTTGGTTCGCCGGAGATGGCCGGTGAACCCGCGGGGCATCGCTCTTGCCCGCACTTCTACGAACTCTCCTATGGGAAGCTTCCTTCCGTGGGCACTGCCGCCCCTGCGGGGCTCAAGCTCATTCTCCCGTCCGCTTTCGAGGGGTTGCACCCCTCGCGATTCACTGTCGCCCCTCCGGGGCTTGGGTGGCGGGACGACGTCAATGACGCTTTGAAGCACGGTTCAGGGTTGAAATGCCACGCAACAGACCAAACGTTACCGTCCACCAGTATTTCCGTTCACAATATTGTCAGTAAGTAGCCCGTGGCCCACCGAACGCAGCCGCTTTCAATCTCGACGGGAGAGGCGCTGGGTTTAGTACGCCCTTTCAGGGCTTTTGAGAGTGCGAGGCCGACCCAGGGCGTTGCCCTGGGCTGGCTTATGCCGCCCCTTTGAGGCTGGAGACCTGCTGAAGAAGTTCTGGAAGCAGCACTAACCGGTGCTCTGTCAGGTCTTGTCTGTGTTTTGCAGAGATGACGACTCTACAGGGCACTTTCGCCCCTCCGGGGCTTTGGAAATCCTTGCTACGGACACTAGGGTCTCGCGCCCCTGGCGGGTGCCATGATTGAACGGCAGCGCGAGGCTGCTGGCTACGCATCAGGCTGAGGGATCCACTACTCACCATTCCACCACTCACAGGACCCTCTATCGGCCGCGTTCGCTGAGGGCCTTGTAGTACCGGTTGATCAGGTCCTCGTACTCGGCGGGTTTCTTCTCCTTGTAGCTCTGGCGGAGCGCGTCCTGGGCACGGGAGTCTAGGCCCGCGAATCCGCGGGCGTCCGGGTCGAAGCCGGCTTCCGCACCGTTCTGGAGGCCTGACCGCCGTTGGATGGAGCGGATGGAGGGCTGGCTGCCGTTCGCCTGCTGCTGACCGCCGGAGGGTTGTCCCGGCTGCTGTCCCTGCTGCTGACCGGGCTTCTGCCCCTTGGCCTGCTGCTGGTCCTTCTGCTGCTGTTGCTGCTGCTGTTGCATCCGGGTCAGCGCCTCGCCGAGGCGGATGACCGACTGCGCGATCTGCTCCTGGACGGCGTCACCGGTGTTCTGCTTCTCCAGGCCTTCCTTCGCCTGCTTCATGTAGGGAACAGACTTCTGCACCTTCTGCTGCAGGGTGCGGTACTTCTGAAGCCCTTGAACGATCTTGTCGGCCTGCTGCTTCGAGTCGGCCTGCTGGCGTGCGGCGTCGTCCACGTCCGCTCGCTGCTCTTCCGTGAGCGGCTCGCCTTCGCGCCGACCGTTTTCGATCTGCTCGGTGCGTGCCTGGAGGCCCTGCTGCTGGAGGCGGAGCAGCCGGACTTCCGCAATCCGCTTGAGGAGCTCCATGTCAGGCTTGCCGCCGCCACCCCCGCCACCGCCTCCGCCACCGCCGCCTTGCTGCTCCTTGGTGGGGTCATCTTCGTCACCGAGGGCCTTAGCTAGCAGCTCCAGCGTGGTCTGCGCCCGGCTCTGCGCCCGGCCGGTGGGGTTGTCCTTCGGGTTGCCCTGGCCGAGCGCCTGCTGCGCACGGCTCATTTGCTGGCGGGCCTGACCGCTGAACTGCTTGAAGACATCGCCGGGGAGGTCGTTCTCCAGCTTGCGGGCCTCGGACTCCAGGGTCTGCTGCTGCTGGGCCAGCTTCTGGAGCGACTGGGCATCGTCCGGGGTGGCACCCTTTATCCGCTGCTCCTCGTCGATACGGCGCGTCGCGTCGCGGATCGCCTTCTGGCGGGCCGCGAGGCGTGTGAGGTTGCGCCGCAACTCACCGAACGGGTCCTCGTCCTGCTTGGCCTGGGCCATCGCCTGCTGGAGGCTTTGCATCGCCCGCTGCATCGCCTGCATGGCCTGCTGCTGCTTGCTCTGCGCCTGCTTCTGGTCGCCCTTCTCCAACTGCTGGCCGGCCTGCTGCTGCTGGTCGCCGGCTTGCTCCAGGTTCTTCGCGGCCTCTCCGGAGTTGGGGCTGCGTCGCTCCAGCTTCTCAAGCTGCCGCGCCAATTGCCGGGCCTGCTCCTCGAGCTTCTTCTGGTCGGCCGCCGCCTGCTGTCGCTCCTGGGGCGTCATCGCCTGCTGGGAGCGCTGCTGGAGCTCGCCCTGCTGCTGCATCATCTTGTTGAGGCGGTTCATCGCCTGCTGGATCTGCTTCTTGACGTCGCCGTTCTGGTTCTGGGCGTCGCGGAGCTGCTGGGCCGCCTGCTGAAGCTGCTGGGCAGCCTGCTCCTGCTGGCTGCGGGCTTCTCCCAGCGCGTTCTGCTGGGTCTTCTGCTGCGCTCCCTGCTGCTGCTGCTGCACGCCGCCCTGTTGCAGATCCTGAGAGGTCTGCTCCGCCGCCTGCGCCTGCTCCGGGTTGCTGTTCTGTAGGTTCTTGGAGGCGCGCTGGAGGTCGGCCATCGCCTGGGCCGTGGCGCGCTGCAGGCTCTGCTGAGCCTGGCCGGCATCCTGCAGCTTGTCGCGTTCCGCTGGAGACAGCTCGGACATCGCCTTGCCGAGGGTCTGTGGCAGGAGCTTGTCGGTCTGCGCCTGGAGCCCCTTCTGCTGCTGCGCCAACTGCTCGAAGCGCTGGGCGAGGCGGTTCAGCTCGTTGCCGGGCTGGAGCTGCTCCTGAACCTTTTTCAAATCCTGAAGGATCTGCTGCTGCTGCTGAGCCGCCTGCCCGAGGTCGCTCTTCGCCGCCTGAGGGTCCTGCTGTGCCTGGGTCTGCGCGCTGCCGATCTTGTCCGCGGCCTGCGGCATCTTCTGCGTGCCCTGCTGCTGGAGGCTCTGCGCCGCCTGCTTCTGGCCGCTGGTCTCCTGCGGATCGGTGAGGCGGTTGGTCTCCGCCATCCGGCTCATCTCGCGCACCCGGCGGGCGAGGTCCTGGGCGGTGGTTGCCGCGCTGCGCTGGCGCTCCTCGGCGGCGGAGACGGCCTCCGACTTGGGCTGTGCGGCAGCCCGCTGCTGGTTGACATCCGCCTGAGCGGCCTTCTGCTCCTTGATCAAATCCCGGAGCTGGTTGAGCACTTCCTGGCGGCTCTCTTCATAGCGGCGGCGCGCCTCGGCCTCGTCGATTATGCGGAGCTGAAGTTCGGAGGTCTTGCCCACGTGCGGGCCGTTGAGGTTGTCCCAGTCGAGCGCCTCGATGCGGTAGCGGACGGTGTCGCCCGGCTTGAGCCGCATGGAAGTGAGCTCCCACATCGACTCCAGATCGAGCGCTTTCTTCGTCCGATCGCCGTTCCCCACCGGCACCGTTCCGGGTGCGCGGCCAGTGGTGGAGTAGGGGAGGCGGACCTGGGCGACCCCGTAATCGTCCTTGGCGGAGATCATCAGCCGCACGAGGGCGTTGGGCACCACATCGAGGTCGCCGGCGGGATCGTGCAGGGTCACTTCGGGGGCTTGATCTGGGATCGCCTTGATCGGGAAGCTCTGCGGCTCCGGGCTGTCGAAGCCGTCCATATCGCGGAGCTTGAGGCTGTAGGTGCCGTTGCCGGCCACGGTGAGACCGCCGAAGACGGTATCACCCGTCACGGTCCAAGCGCGGGGTCCCGCTTTCGGCAGGGTGGCTTCCGCCGTTTCCAGCGGCTTGTTGGCCTTCAGTTCCAGGCTAACGCGGGTGCCGACCGGCGCAGCGATCCCGCCCGATGGCGCGCTGACGGTGGAGGCCGCGCGGGCCATGTAGGCCGGGTACTCCAGCTTCACCTTCGCGCCGATGATGGTGGCGGCATCCACTGCGTCGACCTGCCCCTCATCGGAGCGGCCATCGCCGGCCAGCGCGTAGTAGCGCACGTCTTCCGCCAGCGTGGCGAGCTTGAATTTGAAGTCCTCGCCCGGCTTGCCCTTCAGCTCCTGGCGGTTCCAGCGTCCGGTCCCAAAGCGGAAGAAGAGCGTGGCGCGGTCGACTTCCTTCTTGGTCTGGTCGACCGTGATGACGAAGTCGGTGCCCTTGAGTGCCTTGGTGCGCAGGGGTGTAACCTGGACCTCGGTATCGCGATAGACGGGAGCGTTTGAGCCGAGCATCCGTTCCACATACCGCGCGAAGGCGGGTCCCGCGAAGACGAGGTGGAAACCGATGAAGAGGGCGGAGAGGCCAAAGGCGAGGGCGGAGCGCATCAGGCCCTTGAGCCGGAAGGCGCGCCGGAAGTCGAGGGGTGCGGCGGCCTGGTCGGCGTCACGGTGGATGTCTTCCAGCAACTCACCGGAGACGCCCTGGAGTCGCTCTGCGGGGAGGTAGCTGAACTCCACAGCCGAGAGGAGCCGCTCACGAAGCTCCGGATACCGCTGCTCCACCAGGGACGCGATCTCTTCCGGGGAGCGGGGCGTGAGCACCGGCTTGAGGACCAGGAAGATCAGCAGCCCCGAGAGGATCACCCCCAGCACCGCCCAGTAGGCGGCGCGCGCCTCCATCGCCATCGGCACGGTGCGGTCGATGTAGAACCCGAGCGCGAAGACGAACGCGACCGCTGCAACCGTCCAGAGGCTGCCTTCCCCTGCCAGGACGGCGCGCCAATAGCTGCGGGCGCGCTGGATCTTCGTTTGGATCGCCATCTGGACCATGACGCGGGCTCCTCGATTGCGGAATTTGGATTGCGGATTGGGGCCGGAGCGCCGCGTTGGATGACCGGCCGAGTTTGGCCCCCCTGCCCCCCAATTCTAGGGGAACTCGACCGGTCATCCGACACGAAGTCGGGCTTGCGGAGAGGCTGGGGACGGCCCCGATGGGGCTTGGGGTTGACCCGTTAGACGCACCCCGGCCCCAAGGGTTTCGCTCCGGGCTTTGAGAGAGTGTAGACCCTCTTGGCCACAGAGTTCAGGGAGTAGGGGCGGATGCCGATCTTATTGCCCGCGCGCCGTCATGCTACTCGGATGGTGAGAAAGTCCCGCTCTTTTCGTGCTTAACCGACAGATTCACAACCGTTTGGCGGCGACGGGTGCGTGATTCGGCACCTTGGCCCCCCGGCCCCCAATTCTGGGGGAGCGTCCCGTCGCCACGAGTGGAACCACTCTGCCGGTCGATATCCGGCACCCATTTGCGCATGGAGGGTGACCCGTGGGAGCACGGGAGTTGGTATGAAAGTTTCCGCCGGTCAGTGAACGGCTGATGGGCGGGACAGACGGAGTTCTGAAAGGCAGCACTAGCGGCTGCCCAGCACGCCTGCGGTGACGAGTGACTGCACCGTGAGCCAGAGGCCCAGTAGGAAGACCACCGCTCCGCTCACCATCGGCAGGACCTTGATCCACGCTGCCTCGCTGGTGAAGCGGGCCACCCGGTCCTTGGCAACGACCATCACCACGCCGATAGCCACCAGGACCAGCGCCATCCCAAAACTGAACGCGGCGATAATGCCGAGGCCCAGCCAGATGTGCCCCAGGCTGACCGCCGCCAGCAGGATGGCGAGCGCATCCGGGCAGGGCACGATCCCGCCCGCCACCCCCAGACCAATCACCCCCCACCTTCCGAGCGGGTCCTTCTCATCTCCTTTGGGAAGTAAGGCGGGCGCGCCGTCGAGTGGGTTGTCCCTCGGCGGACGCGGCGCGGCCACGCGCTCTCCGGCAGGCGAAGCGTCCGGCGCACGGTGGTCGTGGGTTCCCCCGTGCGCGTGACCGTGGTTGTGTCCGCCGTGGGAATTGCCGTGGTCCGGAGCGTGGGAATGTCCTGGCAGCGGCTTGATGCCGTAGTAGGCGAGGATGCCGCGCTGTAGGAGCCAGAAGCCCATGGCGGCGACCAGCGCCCCGGAGAAGATGCTGAGCCAATGGGTCACCACTTCCGCGCGGATGCGGGTGGTGAGCCAGAGGGTGAGCGCCCCCAGGAGGTAGACCGTCCCGGTATGGGTGATCGTCACGGTGATGCCCAGCACCACGGCGTCCCAGAGCGTTCCCCGGCTGCCGACCAGATAGGCTGCCACCATCGTCTTTCCGTGGCCCGGCGAGAGCGCGTGCACCATCCCCGCGAGGACGGCGGCCGCCAGCCCGAGGAGGATCAGCCAGGGAGTGAGCGGCTTGGCCAGCATCCCTTTCACCCCGTCGAGTTCGCCTTCCGGTTCTTTCGGCCCCGTGTAGAGCACCGTGCCCTTCTCTGGGAAGAGCGGCGCATTGCTCAGGCTGCGGTCTAGGGGGGAGGTGTCGTTTGTGCTGCTTGCCGAGGCGGTAGGGGCGGATTTCATCGTGGTGCACGC
>JANPLG010000534.1:0-14664 GCA_031426395.1 Actinomycetes bacterium | reverse complement strand
GCACACACTGGCCTGGGCGGAAGTGTTCCGCACCGGCCGGTCCCCCGTTTCCATTCCGCTTCTCTACGGGATCCGGCTTGCCGGGGAAGCGGTGAATAAGGTCGCTCCGCTCGCGTCGATGGGTGGGGAGCCGGTGAAGGCGTTCCTCCTGGTCCAGCGCGGCACCCCAACCGCCGATGCCGCCGCTTCCGTGATGCTTGCCAAGGCTGTGATGACGGTGGCGCAGTCGCTCTTCATCCTGACGGCGGTAGGGACGGCCTGGATTGCGGTTCCCGGTGTTCGACCGGTCGCCTGGGCCTTCATGCTCTTTCCGCTCATCGTCCTCTCGATGATGGGCTGCGCGGCCATCGTGGAGCAGCGCCACCTACGGTCCGGCGGCAAGCGCACGGGGCCAGGCTGGCTGAACCCCCTGCGCGAGATCTGGCAGAGCTGCGACCAAGTCTTCCAGGACCGGCCGCTCGCCTTCTGGCGCTCGCTGCTGGTAGTGCTGGCGGGGTGGACCCTCAACTCGCTGGAGCTGGTGGGCGCCAGCTACCTCATCGGGAGTCCGCTTGACCCCTTGCATGCACTGGCGCTTGAGGGACTGGTAGCGTCCGTGAACATGGCCAGCTTCGTCATCCCCGCCAACGCAGGCACCCAGGAAGGCGCCTTCGCATACGTGGCTCCGCTCCTTGGGCTGGATGCTACGGCGGGACTGGGCTTGGCCGCCGTGCGCCGCGGGCGCGATTTGGTCTGGATCGCCGTAGGAATGACGTTGCTGGTTGCGTGGGAGGGCCGGTCGTGGAGCAAGGCGACCAGCTTCAAGCTGAATGCGCGGCCCGAGACGCCGCTATCGCCCGAACCCGCGCCGGACTCAGTGCAGGCTTAACACCGGCAACTGCAGCCCCATCCGTTCCAGCGGCTCCGCATGGAAGCCCCACTGTGCGGCTCGAGTCGCCCGCACCTTCACCAGTTCGCCGATCATTCCGGGGTGTCCGGGGAAGTGAGCCGTCTTGTTCTCACGGGTGTAACCGGTGTAGAGGCACTCGCCATTCTCGCTCGGACCTTCCACCAGCACTTCCAGGGTCCGGCCAATCAGTGCCGCGTTCTTCTCCGCAGAGATCCGATTCTGGACGGCGATGAGCCGGTTGAGGCGCTCGATGGCGACCTCGCGCGGCACCTCGTTCTCCCATCCGAACGCGGGTGTCCCCGGCCTGGGGCTGTATGCGAAGGTGTAGGCGCCGTCGAAGCGCACCTCCTCGATCAAGGAGAGTGTCTCGGCGAAGTCTTCCTCCGTTTCGCCGGGGAAGCCGACGATCACGTCCGTGGTGAGGCTGCAATCCGGAATCAACTCTCGGACGCGGCGCACGCGGTCCAGGTAGCGGGCACGCGTGTAGCGGCGCGCCATGCGCTTCAGCATCCGGTCGCTGCCGCTCTGCACCGGCAGGTGGATCCACTCGCACGCCTTGGGGCACACTGCCACCGCCTGGATCAGCTCGTCGTGCATCAGCATCGGGTGCGGGCTGGTGAAGCGGATTCGCTCGATGCCGTCTACGTCATTGACCAGCCAGATAAGGTCCGCGAGGGTGTAGACCCGGCTGCCGACCGCATCGTCGGCGCGGTAGTGCGCCTTGTAGGCATCCACCGTCTGACCGAGGAGCATCACCTCTCGCGTGCCTTGCTGGGCCATGGCGCGGATTTCGCCCAGGATGTCACCCACGGGGCGGCTGCGCTCCGGCCCCCGCGTGGTTGGCACGATGCAGTAGGTGCAGGCGAAATCGCAGCCCAAAATGACTGGCACAAACGCCTTCAGCTTCGCCTTCCCTGCTCCGGTGACGTTGGGCAGGAGTTCCACCAGGTCGGTGGTCATGTGCGGGTCGGGAGACATCCACGAAGGCGTCCCTCGCTCCGGCATCTCAAGCGCGAGCACACGCTTTCCGGTTCGCCGGACTTCGGCTACCAGCTCCGGCACTCGGTCCACATGGGCGGTTCCGATGACCAGGTCGACGTAGGGGGCCTGCCGCAGGATCTCTTCACCCTCGCGCTGGGCCTGGCAGCCGCACACCCCCAGGACGAGGTCCGGGTTCAGGCGCTTCAGCTTCCGAAGCTCGCCGAGCTTGCTGTACACCTTGAGCTCCGGCTTTTCCCGGACGCTGCATGTGTTCACCAGAATCAGGTCCGCGTCTTCCGGCCTCGCCACCGCTGCACCGCCCGACCGTTCCAGCATGGCGGTCATGCGGTCGGAGTCGGCCACGTTCATCTGGCAGCCATAGGTCTGAATGAAGAAGCGATTCATCGGTGCCGTGCCTCAGCGATACCGCCCGGCCGAGAAGGGCCGCGCGGCGGGCACCAGTATACACCTCAGCACAGTCGCCCCGCGACCTGCGGTCCATGCGTGTTGGATGCCGTGACGACTGCCGTTAGGCGAGGAGGCCGCGGACGATCTCGCCCTCGACGATCGGCATGGGCCGCAGCTCCATGTCATGGATGAAGCCGCCGGGATCAATGCCGAGTAGGTGGTAGACGGTTGCAAGAAGGTCTTCCGGGCTGACCGGGTCGGCGGTTGGCTCGGAGGTCGTCTCATCCGAGGTGCCGTGCACGCGCCCCGCAGGCACGCCGCCGCCCGCCATGATGAGGCTGTAGCAGCGCGCCCAATGGTCCCGTCCACCGTTCGGATTGAACCGTGGCGTGCGACCGAACTCGCCCATCATCACGACGAGGGTCTCGTCCAGGAGGCCGCGATCATGTAGGTCCTCCACCAGCACGGCGAACGCGGCATCCGTAGGAGGAGCAAGCTCGTCACGTAGCCACGGCTCGTGTCGCGGGTAGCCGGGGGACGCGTGGGAGTCATAGCCCTGGCCGCCTTTGCCGTCGTCATGGCGCATGAAGTTCACCTGGACCAGCCGGGTGCCCGCCTCCACCAGCCGTCTCGCCACCAGCGCGGATTGCCCAAAGTGATGCCGGCCGTAGCGGTCCCGCAGAGCGGCAGGCTCCCGCGAGATGTCGAAGGCACCCTGGGCCTCGGGCGCGCTCAGCAGATCGATCGCCTTGTTGCGGAAGGTACGGTACTCCTCAACGGCCGGCAATTCACTGGGAAGGTGCTCCGACCCCTCCGCCAGATCGAGCAGCCGGCGAAGCCGGGCCGACCGTTCCAATCGGCTGCCCGGCGCGACCTGAATGGTGCCGGGGTTGTAGGTAGGCTCATTGGGATCACTGTCGATCAGGTACGGGTCCCAGGCGGCGCCCAGGAAGCCGCCATGCTGCCCGGGTCGCGGAGCGCCAACGGGAGCAACGTACTCAGGAATGGTGCAGAACGGCGGCGTGTGGCCACGGGCGCCGAGACTCTTGGCCACCACCGCGCCAAGGTGGGGCCGATCCACCCGCAGCATCCCGCTGCGCTGCCCGACTTTCCGAGGAAGCTCCGACCCGGTCAGAACGTAGTAGCCGGCCCGCAGGTGGTCCTCTTCGCGGTGGGCCATTGAGCGGACGACGGTGCAGTGATGCATCACCTTCGCTGTGCGCGGCATCAGCTCACCGACGTAGATGCCTGGGACGCTGGTGCGGATGTGCTTGAAGGAGCCACGGATCTCCGCCGGAGCGTTCGGCTTCGGATCGAACATGTCGATCTGCGACGGTCCCCCACTCAGGTAGAGCACGATGACCGACTTGGCCCGCGGCTTCAGGAGTGTGCCAGCCAATGCTTCGCGCTGCAGCAGGCGCGGCAAGGTGAGTCCGAACGCGGTGGTCCCCGCAGTCAAGAGTTGGCGCCTGGTGAGTGGAGAGCTGGACATCGAGTTGCGGATTTCGGATTGTGGCTGCGCGTTGGCTGGCAGCCGGTGCGGGTATCTGCGAACCTTAGGTGGAAGCGGGCGGGACGCCCGCGCTCCGTGGAAGGCCTGCTCCGCGTCGGGTGGTTCCGTATCTGACACTGGCTGGGGACGAAAGTCGCGACTGGATCCAAGGAAGGCGTCGCTCTTCTTGCGGCGTGCGAGCGCGTCTGGCGACGCGCGACCCACGAGCGGGCCGGATGGAGCAAGATTAGGGGTCGCCAGTCGTTGAAGCGGCCTGCTGAGCGGACGGAGCCTGGGATGAAGATTGCGATAGGAAGTGACCACGCTGGCTTGAATCTCAAGCGGGCCATTCACAAGGCGCTGGAAGAGGCCGGTCACGAGGTTCGCGACTTCGGCACCGATGACACGGCGGCCGTCGATTACCCGGACTACGTGGTCCGCGTGGCCCAGGCGGTGGTATCGCAAGAGGCCGAGCTCGGTATCTTCGCGTGCGGCTCCGGCCTCGGGCCGGCCATCGCCGCCAATAAGGTGCCGGGAATCCGTGCTGTCACGGTCCATGACGTCTACAGCGCCCGCTCCTCCCGCCGCGACAACAACGCCAATCTGCTCACCATGGGAGAGCGCGTGATCGGCATCGGCTCCGCCCTTGAAGTGGTGAAGACCTGGATCGCCGAGCCCTACAGCGGCGCGGATCGACATCAACGGCGCCTCGACAAGATCGCTGCACTCGAGGAAGTCAACCGGCCCTCTGAGTGCGGAACGCGGAATGCGGAACGCGGAATGGGGGACGCGGGTTAGCGGCGGGATGGTGCCATTCGCATCTCTACCGTGTCGCTATCGCTCCCTTTGGATATGACGGGTCGGCCGCCGCCCTGGACGCTAGCGAGGCTTTTTTCGTCCTTGACGGCTCCTTCATCGGAGAGAGGCGGGCAGGGACGCCCCGCCCTACAAGCGGTTGGCGGAACGAACACCGGACGGCAAAGCGGGTGACGTCTCGGCCAGCGTAGGGCGGGCGCTCCGTCGCCGCCTCGTCCGCGTGGTGGTTCCCCTCCAGTCAGGCGGGGCCAGCCCCTGGACCCCGGCGCGGCTCTCTCGTCGATCACGGCTCCTTCACCGGAGACAGGCGGGCAGGGACGCGCAGGGACGCCCCGACGCACCGCCCGTCGATCGGTCGACGGGGGAACTGCTCCGACGTGCAGTTCGGGTCCGGGTAGAACCTGTGAACCTAGCTTGGCCGATGGCGACCCATTGCCCCGATTGGGACAGGCGGGGAGCACGAGCGCGCCGGGTTCAAATGGGTTCCGGGAGGGCAACACTCCCTCGCCCATGACGGGAACCGACCGGAATGACGGCGCTGGGGGGCGGACAGAGAGCGCTTCGGGCGAAGGGTGGCTCTCGCACGTCGACCGTTTCATGGATTTGGGTGCCCACTGGGTGCGGGCGGATTCTGGGAGCTGTCGCCCCGAAAGCAGCAAGCGATGGTGATGCGAATCCCTGTCCGCTTTCAGCCAACCGGCACTCAATTCCGCAATCCGCATTCCGAATTCCGCAGTTGATGGCATCGTTCCTTTGGCGTAGAGCAAGGTCACAACCCTAGAGAGCAAGGCGTCGCTTCCAATAACTGGGCGTGGGTACCGCTGTAGAGCGCGTGCCGGCCACGTACCGGCCCGGGAGATCCACCCGCACGGGGACCGACCCGTACGGGGATCGCTGGGAACCAACGAAGGAAGTCACTGATGCCGCAATTCTCTTATGAGGCCGTCGAGCCGACCGGCCGCGTGGTGAGAGGTAGCCTGGAGGCGGACAACGCCTCGGTGGTCCTCACCAAGCTCCAGAGCCTCAACTACACCGTCGTGGACGTGGTCCAATCTAAGGCCGCCTCCGGGCTGAGCTTCGGGAAGCGCGGCGGCGGCCGTGTTAAGCTGAACGCCCTGGTGGTCTTCTCGCGGCAGTTCGCCACCATGGTGAACGCCGGTATCAACATCCTGAAGTGCCTCGACATCCTAGAGGCGCAGACCAAAGACCCGGTCCTCAAGCCGGTGATCGGCGAGTTGCGGAAGGACGTGGTCTCCGGCTCCAGCCTCACCGACGCGCTTACCCGCCACCCGCGCGTCTTTTCCAAGCTCTTCATCAGCATGGTCCGCGCGGCGGAAGTTGGCGGTATCCTCGACCTCATCCTGGACCGGCTGGCAACCTTCCTGGAGAAGGAGCAGGAGCTGATCGGACGCATCAAGGGAGCGATGGTCTACCCGGTCTGCGTCCTCGTCTTCGCGATCCTCATGGTGATCGCGATGTTCATGTTCGTCCTCCCGACGTTCAAACAGATCTTCGCGGAATCGGGTGCCGAGCTGCCGCTCATCACCAAGATGCTCTTCCTGATCAGCGACGTGGTCCGCGCCGTCTGGTTCCTGCTGCCCACGGTTCCCATCGCCACCGTCTTCGGGGTGAGGTGGTACTACGGTACCGAGCAGGGCAGGTGGAACATCGACAAGCTGAAACTCCGCATCCCGGTGATCGGCGAGCTGGTTCAAAAGATGGCGATCTCCCGCTTCAGTCGCACCCTGGGCACCCTGGTGAACAGCGGCGTGCCGGTGCTGCGCGCGCTAGAGATTGTGGCTGAGACCGCAGGCAACGCTGTCATCGCGAAGGCGGTGGACGATGCGCGCGCCAGCGTCCGGGAAGGACAGCGGATCAGCGCCCCGCTCGAGGCCAGCGGGATCTTCCCTCTGATGGTCACGCAGATGATCGACATCGGCGAAGAGACAGGGCGGATGAGCGAGATGCTGGTGAAGGTCGCCAGCTTCTACGACCAGGAGGTGGAAGTTGCCGTGAAGGCGCTTACCTCCCTCATTGAGCCGCTGCTCATCATCGTGCTCGGCGCCGTCGTCGGATTCATCGTTGGCTCCATTATGGTCCCGATGTTCACCCTCGTGAACTACATCGGCGGTGGCAAGTAGCAGAGGTCAAGCGCGGCACGAGCAACGGATGGGTTGCTCGTGCCGCGCATTGCATCACACCGATCCACTCCGGCCACCTTTGGCACACCTCTTGCAGAGCCATCAAGCGAGCGTTCCCAGCCGGATGGCCCGTCTACCGAATGCTTCACGAACGAGGAAGGCGCACTCCCCAACATGGCTGAGCGACACTACAGCGATGCGGCGGTCCAGGCCCTCCTGACCGAGTATCACCAGACCGGGAACCCCCGCTTGCGGGACCGGGTGGTGGAGCAGATGCGGCCGCTGGTGACGGCGGTGGCCCGCAAGTTCGCGGGGCGGGAGCCTCTTGAGGACCTGGAGAGCGAGGGCTACCTCGGCCTGATCCGGGCGGTGGACCGCTACGCTCCGGACCGCGGCACACGGTTCAGCACCTTTGCCACCCACCTGGTGGCGGGGCAGATTCGGCACTATCTGCGGGACCGTGGGCACCTCATCCGCCAGCCGGCGTGGCTGCAGGAGCTGAACTCCCGGGTGGTGCGCATCAGCGCGGAGCTGGAGCAGCGCCTGCAACGGGAGCCGTCGGTCGCGGAAATTGCCGCAGCGGCCAACATCAGCGAGGAAGGCGTTGAGGAGTTGATAGCGGCGCGGCTTGCGGCGCAGGTGGTGCGCATGGAAGCACCGTCCGAGGGCAGCGACAGCGACTTCATGGATGTCGACCCCGAGAAGTTCAAGAGCCGCGACTACGTCACACTACAGCTCCCGATCGAAGACCGAATCGTGCTGGAAGCCGCTCTCGACAAGCTCAAGGATCTGGAGAAGAAGGTACTGCACTACTTCTTCTTCCAGGACTTCAACCAGAGCGAGATCGCGCGGACCCTGGGAATCTCGTGCAACTACACCGGGTATGTGCTGAGGAATGGGCTAAAGCATATGCGGGAACGTCTGCCGAGCGAGCGCTCACTGGATCAACTCCGCGCTGGTACCCTCGACAGCACCGTAATGGACCCGGCGACCGGTCTCTACACCCGTGACCACTTCGAGAACCGCTTGAAGGAAGAAGTGACGCGGGCCAACCGCTTCGGCCAACAGTTCTCGGTCTGTTGCCTTCGCATCCCCGCCAACGCGAGCGAAAGCACGCTGCAGGCGGCTGCGGAGATCCTCAAGAAGAAGACTCGCAAGGCGGATATCGTGGCCCGGACGGGAGAGCGCGAGTTCGGGCTGATCTTCCCGAACACCGGCGGCATTGCCCAACAGGTGGCGATGCGCCTCTCCGAACAGCTCTACCCGGCAGTTCGCCAGACGATTCACTCCGCGGCTGTCACCTATCCCGAGGACGGCTCGACGGCGCAAGAGCTCTTTGAGTGCGCGAGGGACGGTCGGCTTCCCAGCCGTCCGCACGCTCCCACCATCTTGTCTGGCCCGGTGAACCTGGCCCGCGCCGCCGCAGTCTGACCGCCCGTTCGATTTCGGATTGCGGATTGAGGGCTGCCTTGAGGCCATCTCGTCTCTCGGTCCTTCATCGCTCGATCTCGCAATGATCGTCCTCGTGCCGGTTCCTTGTGTCAGGCGGGTCCGGCCCTGGACCCTGACGCGGCATCCTCGCAGATGACGGCGCCTTCACCGGAAGCGAGGCGGGCAGCGCCGCCCACCAACATTCGGTTCCCGGTGCGACGAGCGCCGTAGGCGACCCTGACCGGTCAGGATGAGATTGAGAGAAGGCGAGATTGAGGGATGGAGAGACGGGACCAACGCCCGTCTAGAGCTGACCTGCCTGCCAACTCGAAATCCGAAATTCGAAATTGACTGACCGGTCATTCGCTGCGGAATCATAGCCAGCAGCCTTGTGCTGCGTTCGATGACGGTAGCAGCTTCGGTAGCCCGAGTCCCCCTTGAACAGAATCGTTCCGCCAAGCGGCTTCCGTAACCGTAAGTCACTGTTCTCGTAGGGTTTTGCGGAGTCACCGAGCGTCCACCGTCACCGAACGCGGCGCGAGGCCGGTGGCTATGGTGGGGGCGAAATCCGAAATCCGAGATCCGAAATCCACAAATGGCCGAGCGGTTGTTGAGGGCAAGCCCGCCTGCTATAGTGCCAAGGTAGTCCTTGCGTTGCATGGAAGCGGATGGCCGTGGCACTTGCCCTTGGGTGTTGGTTGCCCACCGTCCAAGGAAATTCCGCTAGGAGCAGGAAAAGGGCCACCCTCCTGGTGAACTGCGAACCAACCGAATTTTCGTTTGAGAGATCGGTTAACGGACAAGCTCCCTCCCCGTCGCCCGGCCAGGGCAGACCGGCGCGTGCGGAATGCGTCCCTCGTCATTACTGGCGTTGCTCCTTTGCCTGCAGCGCGCCCCACTTGCCGCTCGTGAGAAGAAGTCCGCGATGAGCACAAACCAAATCGACACCCCTGTCCGCCGAATGTCCGCGCTTCTGATGTGCGCGGTGGGAGCGGCTGGAACCGTGGCGGCAAGCCAATGCGCGGCGGGACCCGCCGTCGGAAGCACGCTCTCGAATGCGGGCGTTAAGGCGACGGCAGCCTATGCCCGCCTGCCGCTCCGCTTCGAAGAGAACCGTGGGCAGACCCACGCCCGCGCCCGGTTCGTAGCGAGAGCCAACCGGTTCAACGTCTTCCTCAGTCCCACAGAGGCGCTGTTCGACCTCCAGGGTGACCAGCCCGGATCACGTTCCGTGATGCGGATGGAACTGGTGGGCGCGCGGGCTTCCGCCCCGCTCTCCGGCGTGGGAAGCGTCATCGGACGTAGCAGCTACCTCAAGGGCCGTGACCGCTCCAAGTGGCTGCGCAACGTTCCTGGCTACGGCAAGGTCCGTTACGCAGGCGTCTACCCGGGCGTTGATGCCGTCTTCTACGGCAAGCAGCAGGAGCTTGAGTACGACTTCCTGGTGGCTGCGGGCGCCAGCCCGTCCGCCATCCGCCTCGGATTCCGCAGCGGCGCATCCAAGCCCCTCCCCCTCCGGATCGAGAGCGATGGCTCGCTGGTCACCACCACCTCCACCGGTAAGGTCCGCCAGCATCCGCCGGTTGCCTACCAGGAGATCGGCGGCGAACGGGTGCTGGTGGCCGCGAAGTACGACCTCAAGTCGGATGGGCAGGTCGGCTTCCGGCTTGGCCGCTACGACCGCTCACGCGAGTTGGTGATCGACCCGGTCATCACCTACGCCACCTACCTCGGCGGCCAGCGTGACGACGAAGCGTTCGGCGTTGCTTCCGACGCCTCAGGGTGCGCCTACATCACCGGCATCACCAACTCCGTCGACTTCCCCCTCGCCGGCAGCCCCTACCAGCCGGCGCTCCAGGCGGATCACGACGCCTTCGTGACGAAGATGGATCCCGGCAATTGCTCGCTGATCTACTCCACCTACCTCGGCGGCGGACTCGATAGCCTCGGACCCGGCCTGGACCGCGCCACCGCGATTGCCGTGGGAGCGGATGGCAGCGCCTACGTGACGGGTTACACCGATTCCTCCGACTTCCCGACCACCCTCGGAGCGTTCCAGACCACCAACGCGGGCGGCGGTGACGCCTTCGTCGCCAAGTTGACCCCCGCCGGTGATGATCTCACCTTCTCTTCCTGCCTCGGCGGCGTTGGTTCCAGCACCCTCTCCAAAGTCCGTGGCGCGGTGACCACCGGCAAGGATGAAGGCAAGGGCATCGCCATCGACGCCGAGGGCACGGTGAGCGTGGTCGGCGCAACCTCCTGCGACGACTTCCCCACCACGCCCGGCTCCTTCCAGCCGGACTACGGCGGTGGGAACACCGATGGCTTCATCGTGAAGTTCACCGCCGACGGTTCCGCCTTGGTCTATGGCTCGTTCCTCGGCGGCGGCCCTTCCAACAAGAGCGAAGGCAATGACTTCGTCAATGGAGTGGCGCTGGACGTACAGGGCAACGCCTACCTGACCGGCGGCACGGACGCGCACAGCTTTCCGAAGAGTCGACCGTTCCAAAAGTCGATTGAGAAGCTGGACGCCTTCGCTACCAAGGTGAACCCCACCGGAACCCAGTTGGTCTACTCCACCCTCATCGGCGGAGCGAAGGATGACATCGGCACCGGGATCGCGCTGGACAGCCTCAACCGTGCGGTAATCGTCGGAACCACCGCCTCCACTTCCTTCCCCTCCCTCCCCCGACCGTTCGAGCCGTTCGGCGGCGGTGACACGGACGCCTTTATCGCTCGCGTCAACGCGGAGGCGACGGCCGTTGGCTACTTCGGTTTCATCGGCGGTGCGGAGCGCGACTTCGCTACCGGTGTGGCAGTTGATGAACGGAACCGCGCGTGGATCGTGGGCGGCATCAACTGGCCCAACGCTCGGGCAACCAGTGCCCGTGGCACCAGCGCCCAGACCCGGGGCGATGGCTTCGTCAAGCAGCTCAACGCTGGCGGCACCGACGTCATCTACTCGCGCACCCTGGGCGGTCGTGACCGCGACGTGGCGAATGCCATCTGCCTCGACGATTTCGACAACGTCTACGTGGCGGGCGGCACCGACTCCAACAACTTCACCAAGGGCAAGGCCGCTCCGTTCCAGGGCCGACTGAAGGGCGAGTCCGAAGCGTTCCTGGTCAAGATTGGACGGCTCTCGCGCCAGTCTGGCCTCACCATCACCCCGCGCCACCTCCGCTTCGAAAGCCGTGATGGTGACCAGCCGATCAAGCGCACCACCCTCCGCAACACCGGCCGGGTGGATGTTGGCTACCGGATTGTGAAGGTCGTGGGTCCGTTCTTCAATGTCTCCGGCTTCGAGGATGGCGTCCTGGAACCGGGTCAATCGGTGGACATCAAGATCCAGTTCCGGCCGGTTCGCGGTGAACGTTCCAGAGGAGCGCTGTTCATCTCCACCACGCTCCCCGGCGCGAAGTCCTGTGTCAAGGTGACCCTCTTCGGGCGCGCAAAGAACACCATCGGCGGCGGCGGCTCCCCGTAGAGCGTTCGGCAGGTAGACAGAACAAGAAGGCGCGCTCCAGACGGGGCGCGCCTTCTTCATTCCCTAAGCGGTCGGGGGAAGTAATTGCCACCTTCTGCAAGGTCGCATCCGAACCGAGACTCTCGAGGTCACTTCACCGCACTACTTAGTTCAAGGTAGCACCGCAGAGACGCGGAGATCGCAGAGAGTTGGGGTGAGAGCATGCTCTCCGCTATCGGCTTGATTTGTTTTCTCCGCGTCCTCTGCGTCTCTGCGGTTCATTCAACATCAGTATCAGCAACCCTAGCGTCCGGCAACAATGGAGGAGCTGGCCAACTTCAAGCCCCCGGCTGTCAAGTTAGACTTAGCGGTCGGGGGAAGTCGCATCTGAACAGAAACCCTCGAAGTCACTTCACCCCTTAGACTGAAGTTGGGATTATGGCAGGGGACCCTCACGTCGGCGCTCCGGGCTGTAAGGTTCCACGCGAGTCGCGATGCCGTAGATGGCCGGTGCGCGGACCCAGCCATTGACTCCCCCGCGGTTGTTGCCGATCTGGAAACGCTCTCCGTCGATGGCTTTGATCAGATGGAGATAGTCGTTGCCGTGCACCCGCACCAGCACGATGTCACCCACCGACAGCGATTCTGCATCGCACGGGACGAGCGTCACCAGGTCGCCATCGTTGACCTTGCCGCGCATGGAATGACCGCGCGGCCGGATCATCGTCGTCTCCCCGCGAAGGAGAGCCTCCTTTGCGTTCATGCGCCCAACTCATGGGTCTCGCCTTCCACCGCCATAGCTGGTGCGAGACGCTTTGCTTAGCCGTCCTCGCGAACCAGCGAGATGATCTCGTCACCGAAGCGGTCGACCTTTGCCCGGCCCACGCCGCCCACTTCGACTAGCGCCGCCAGCGACCGTGGCCGCTCCTTTGCAATGGCGTAGAGTACGCGGTCGTGGAAGATGACGTAGGCGGGCACGCCTTCCGCCCGGGCTGTCTCGCGACGCCATGCCCGCAGCCGCTCGAAGAGGGCGCTCTCGGCATCAGAGGTGAGGTCGTGGGCGCGCTCATCGTCCCGACGCGTGACACCGACCGTGCCGGTGGTCCGGGTGCAGTTGTCGCAGACGCCGCAACCGGTGGCAGCCTCCATCCCGAAATAGCGCCCGACGAACGCCTGACGGCACTCGCCATTGTCGAGGAAGCGGCGGAGGAGATCGGCGCGGCGGTTGTCCTGCTCCTGGATCTGCGCCAGCGCACGCTTAACCTCCTGAGTCACATCGGTGCCGTTCGACGCGAGCTGCAGCCCCATGAGGCGCGCACCACACCGGAAACGAATCAACCCCGCCTGGTCCCACTTCAGGAGTGTCTCTTCCAGTTGCGCTAGCGGAATCCCGCTGAGGCGGGATGCTTCCTGCCCGGAGAGGGTAACCGCCTGCCGTCCGTTACCCCCCTGACCGCTCCGGCCTCCTCCCTGCAGCAGCCGCCGAAGCTCCGGTGTGGCGTGGCCGTTGCTGCCTGCGGTGGTCGGGGCGAGCCAGATCGAACCCGGCAGGTCGTAGCCGCGGCGCAGAGCACCCAGCCGCTGCAGGAGGCTGATGCCGACCCGCACCCGCGTGGAATCGGTTCCGCACGCCTGCTCCAACTCCTCCGCGCGGACGCCGGCCTCTCCTCGCGCCAGCAATCGGGAGAGCGCCCGGTGAATCCCCAGGATCTCGTCCGCCTGCATCCGGTCGCGGTTCAGCCGGTTGGTCAGCGTGCTCTTGTCGTAGGAAGTGTAGAGCATGACGCAGCGCGCCGGAAGGCCGTCGCGTCCGGCGCGACCCGCCTCCTGATAGTACGACTCCAGGCACCGGGGCAGGCTCTGGTGGATCACCAGCCGCACATCCGCCTTGTCCACGCCCATGCCAAAGGCCACCGTAGCGGCAATCACTCGTGTCTCGCCGAGCATGAAGCGCGACTGCGCCAGATCCCTCGCGTTCTTCTCCAACCCTGCGTGGTAGGCGGCCGCAGGAATCCCGGCCGCTTCAAGCTGCGTGGCGATCTCCTCGGCCTTCTTTCGGCGGTCGACATAGATGATCGCCGGCCCCTTCTCTTCGCGGAGCAGGCTGACGATTGCCGACCACTTCTCCTGCTCACCCGCGCAGCGTCGCACGGTGAAGCTCAGATTCGGGCGGAAAGTGCCGAGGTTGACGCGGGCTAGCGGGACGCCAAGCTGTTGGCCGATATCGTCCTGCATGTCCGGGGTGGCGGTGGCGGTGAGCGCCAGAACCGTCGGACTCCCCAGCTCCTTCAAGGCGTCGCGGATGAAGAAGTAGTCCGGGCGGAAGTCGTGCCCCCACATGGAGACGCAGTGCGCCTCGTCGATGACGAAGAGGGAGACGCCGCGCCGCTTGAGCGCCTCCACGAACGAGCGCTGGCGCAGCCGCTCCGGGGCCGCGTAGATCAGCGAGAACTCGCCACGGGTGACGGCGGCGAGACGGCGGTCCGCCTCTCCCGGTTCCAGCGCGCTATTGATGACCGTGGCACGGTGGAAGAGGTGGGGCGGAAGGCCCTCCACCTGGTCCTTCATCAAGGCGATGAGCGGGCTGATTACAACCGTGGCACCGGGAAGCAGCGCGGCGGGGATCTGGTAGCAGAGGGACTTCCCCGCGCCGGTGGGCATCAGCCCCAGCACCGACTTCCCCTGCATCAACGGCAGGATCACTTCAAGCTGCCCTGGACGGAAGTGGTTGTAGCCGAAGATGCGCGCCAGGACCTGGGTCAGGCCTTGCGGTGAGTGGAGCATCTCCGGAGAGAAGTCTGAGCCGACGAGCGGGGCCATCGCCTCGAGCGATTCCTTAATCTCGCGGACGCTCTCCTCGCGCAGTTCCTGGAGCAGGGCTTCCTCTCGGGACCCATCCTGCCCCAGTTGCAGGCGCGCTTCCCTGCGGGCCGCCTCGACTTCCGGGTCGCCCGTGCCTAGCCCGCGTAGCAGTGACAGTGCCTCTTCCGCCTGACCCAGCATCGTTAGCGCGCGCGCTCGGCCGACGTTGTCGCCGCCG
>JANPLG010000533.1:0-10843 GCA_031426395.1 Actinomycetes bacterium | reverse complement strand
GCCAGTATGGCAGCGAGACCTTCTGGGGTGGACGGGCTCCTATCAGCCCCAGTGCGGCATGCCCGGATTGGCGGGCATGGACACGCGGCGAGTGCTATCCATCGGAAAGGATGAGGTGCGGGTCCGGGTGCCCCAACCACTGTCCGCCTATGGCGGCAGGGCATGGCGAATGGAGCTTGCTCTCGATACAGGCAGCCTGGAGCGTCATCTGGAAGTGACCCTTCTTACGGGAAAGGAACAGATCAGTGTCCGTCCGAAGTCGACAAGTCTTCGGGTGAGCCAGGATGGTAAGCGTATCCGTCAGACCATAACTTTTGGAGGCCCGGGCAATCCTCCCGCTGGGCCGCATCGATTCCGCTTACGCGCTTATGAAACGGTGCCCGTCACCTTCACCTTCTCGCCGGCATCCGTTTCGCCATCTGAGGTCGGCAGCCGGCCACGTTTTGACTGACCTCTGCAGGAGTTTAGGGGTAGGCTGCCACCTTTCGGTGCAGCGCTGCCTGGCTTCTACACGGGATTCCCTCTGACACGAGGGATTGGCCTGACGGTGGGTGTATCCTGTCCCGGAATGACACGCGGTTTTTTAAGGTCGGAAGCGAGGGCGACGGAGTGAGCCGGACAGATGGGCTTAGTCCCCAGGCGGGTAGTACTGCCATCGATACCGCATCAGTGCGGATCATTCAGGTGACCGCCGAGGGGGCCTCCCCCGCCGAGGACACGCTGGCCGTCGAGGAACCCCTTGAGATCCGCCTCGGCTTCGGGCCGATTACGTCCCGGACGCGACAGACCATCTCCCTCACTATGCGCACCCCCGGCTGCGACCGCGACCTCGCCGTCGGCTTCCTCTACACTGAAGGCATCATTGAGGAACTGGAGGAGATCCTGGAAGTGCGGTTCCCGGAAGCGCGCCCCCAGGAGTCGAGCGCTGTTCCTCGCCTCCACCACAACGTCGTCTCCGTGGAGCTTCAGCCACGCGTGGAGCCAGACCTGGGACGGCTGCAGCGGCACTTCTACACCACCTCAAGCTGCGGCGTGTGTGGCAAAACCTCGCTCGAAGCGCTGGAAGTGGCGCTTGACCGGCCGCCCGTGGCCGACCGGTTCCAGGTCGACCCTTCGGTGCTGATCCAGCTCCCGGACACGCTGCGGGCATCGCAAGAGCTATTCGGACGCACCGGAGGGCTGCACGCCGCCGCGCTCTTCAGCCGAGACGGCACCCTACTTTGCCTTCGTGAGGACGTAGGACGGCACAACGCGCTCGACAAACTAATAGGCGCGCAGCTCCTCGAGCGCAATCTGCCCCTCTCCGACCGTATCCTGCTACTGAGCGGGCGGGCCAGCTTTGAGCTGCTCCAGAAGGCCTTCGTGGCCAGCGCTGCAGTCGTCGCAGCGGTCGGCGCGCCGTCGAGCCTGGCGGTGGAGCTGGCGGACCGGTTCGGGGTGACGCTGGTGGGCTGGCTTCGAGGCGGTCGGTTCAGTATCTATACTCATCCAGAACGCGTGCGCACCGAGCCATAGGGTTCGAGAAGCCCATTCAATTTGCAATTGCAATTTGTCAATTTACAATTGTCAATTCCCCCTCCCCAGGTCACCGATGTCCCCAGTAACCGAAGTCGGAATGAACGGCGCATCAAGGCGCACCTGGGATTCCCAGCATGCAGCCCGGATCATTGAGGGCCTGAAGGACCAGCAGGGCGCCTCCCTCCCCATCCTGCACGCGCTGCAGGATCAGTTCGGCTACGTGCATCCGGACGCCATTCCGCTGATTGCGGATGCCCTGATCCTTTCCCGGGCGGAAGTGGTGGGGATCCTCAACTTCTACCACGACTTCCGCCAGGCCCCTGCCGGTCGCCATATACTCAAGGTCTGCCGCGCGGAGTCATGCCAGGCGATGGGCTGCGAGGCGCTGGTCGCCCACCTGCAGCAGCGGCTGGGGATTGCGATGGGCGAGACGACCGCCGACGGCTCCGTCACGCTTGAGACGGTCTACTGCCTCGGCAACTGCGCACTCTCGCCGGCGATGCTGCTCGACCGCGAGCTATACGGGCGCGTTTCCCCCGAGCGAGCAGACCGCATTCTTGCAGCGGCAATGGGCACTGAAGCCCCGCAGGTGGCGCGATGACCCGCGTCTTCATCCCCCGCGACGCCGCCGCACTCTCCGTCGGCGCGAACGACGTGGCCGTTGCCATCCGTCGCGAAGCCACGGCGCGCGGCCTGGACGTGGAGATCGTTCGTAACGGCTCGCGCGGCCTCCTCTGGCTGGAGCCGCTGGTCGAAGTGGAGACCGCGCAGGGACGGATCGCCTACGCCAGCATCACCCCGGAGGCCGTTCCAGGGCTGTTCAGCGACCGCTTCTTGGAAGGAAAGCCTTCCGTGGGGCACCTCGGGCTCACCGAGGAAATCCCCTACCTGAAGAACCAGGAGCGTCTGACCTTCGCCCGCTGCGGCGTGATCGATCCGCTCTCACTCTCGGACTACTTGCACCACGGCGGCTTCAAGGGACTGCGGCGCGCGCTCACCCTGGGGTCCGCTGCCATTGTCGAGGAAGTGACCGCCTCCGGGCTACGCGGGCGCGGCGGGGCCGGCTTCCCCACGGGCATCAAGTGGCGGACCGTGCTGAACACAGCGGCGGATCAAAAGTACATCGTCTGCAATGCGGACGAGGGGGACAGCGGAACCTTTGCGGACCGGATGCTGATGGAAGGCGATCCCTTTTCCTTGATCGAAGGGATGACCATTGCCGGGCTGGCGGTCGGCGCGACGGTGGGCTACATCTACATCCGCTCCGAATACCCGCACGCCTTCGAGACTTTCCGCCGCGCGGTTGTCCTGGCAAGAGAAGCGGGATACCTCGGCGCGGCGCTCGCGGGGAGCGACCAGCGGTTCGATATCGATGTCCGCCTGGGCGCGGGCGCCTACATCTGCGGCGAGGAGACCTCCCTGCTGGAGAGCCTGGAGGGAAAGCCGGGCATCATCCGTTTCAAGCCGCCGCTCCCCGCCATTCAGGGGCTGTGGGGCAAGCCGACAGTGGTGAACAACGTCCTCAGCCTGGCTGCGGTGCCGCTCATCCTGGAGAAGGGTCCGAAGTTTTACGCGAACTACGGAATGGGCCGCTCGCGCGGCACGATGCCGTTCCAGCTCGCCGGCAACATCAAGCAAGGCGGCCTCGTGGAGAAGGCATTCGGTCTCACCCTGCGCGAAGCCATCTTCGGATTCGGGGGTGGCACCGCCTCGGGACGGCCTCTGCGGGCGGTGCAGGTGGGCGGTCCCCTGGGCGCCTACTTCCCGGAGGCCTTGCTCGATACTCCGCTCGATTATGAGGCGTTCACCGCCGTCAAGGGACTGCTCGGCCACGGCGGCATCGTCGTCTTCGACGACACCGTCGACCTCGCCCAGCAGGCACGGTTCGCCATGCAGTTCTGCGCGGCGGAAAGCTGCGGCAAGTGCACCCCCTGCCGCATCGGCTCCACGCGCGGCGTTGAGGTGATTGACCGGATCATCGAGAACACCGAACGCACGCGAAACCTGGCCCTCCTCGATGACCTCTGCGAACTGATGGTCGACGCCTCCCTCTGCGCCCTCGGAGGCCTGACTCCCATTCCGGTCCTGAGCGCCGTCCGCCACTTCCCCGAAGACTTCGATCGCCCGGCCCCCGCCCCCCTCTCTGACGCCGAGTCGTCAGCAGCCTGCAATCCGCGCACCCTCTCGCGCTAAACGGCCAGTCGAATTCGGATTGCGGAATGGGATGCGGGTTAGCTATAGGCGGTGGAGTGCGTGTCTCGCAGTCGCTCAATCTCTCCATCGCATTCGACCAGGCAGCGGGTTGTAGGGCGGGCATCACTGCGCATCACTGCGCGTCACTGCCTGCTCCGTTTCCGGTGAAGGAGACTTCATCGACGGAGAGCCCTTGAGGTTGCTGGGTGAGTGGTCATCGGCCGCTCCCTGAAGGTCGCGGTTCGGCATCCATTCGTGGCCAGGAGCCTTCCCACTCGACCGATTGCACTCGCCGAACCGGACCGGTTAGATCGAGAAGGAAAGAACGAGAGATGGAGAAACGGGACCACTCCTGCCGCAGGCCAACCCGCATCCCAATCCGCAACCCGCAATTCGCATTCCGTAATTGAACGACCGGTGGCGCTCGCCGATATTGGAAGACACCCTCCAGCCAGCGGTAGAGTAGACCGCTGGCTGGTGAAGGAGAAAGCACCCAAGCGGCTCGCCGAATTTGACTCGGCTCAGGTGGCTGACTATAATCCCTGGAGGCCGGACCTCGCGCCAAACGGGCGCCCCATCCCTGGTCCTTAGCCCCCGCGTTGCCCCCCGGCAGCCGATAGGAGTGTGAGCGCACATGGCGGTTCTTCAGTGTACCGACGAGCTTGAAGTCTACATGGGAAACAAGTATTCCCTGGTCATCGTGGCGGCCAAGCGTGCCCGCCAGATCAAGGATGGCCACCCCCAGCTCGCCCAGGACGAGTCGCCCAACCCCATCTCCATCGCTCTCCGCGAGATTCAAGAGCGGAAGGTCGGCTCCCTCGCCCCGCCAGTGGAAGAGATCGCCCCGGCGCCCCGTGATGTCATCACTTCCCTCGCCAGCGGCCTCGAGTTCGATATGGACGAGGACATGGACCTGGATGAAGGCGATGCCGTGGATGAGCTCGCCGCGCTCCTGGTGGGCGGTGACGAGGAAGAGGAAGAGCGCGAGCCACGGGCGCCCGTCATCGGCGCCGTCGTCGAAGACGAGACCGAGGGTCTCAACGCCGATGTCGAAGAGGGCGACGACGAGGACGAGGATGAGGACGACGGAACGTCCACAACCTCCTCCGACAGCGATGACGATTAGCCTCGCTTCCAGTGTCAGCCATTGATCCGATCGTAGGTAGCGCCGCGATCTCGCCTTGCCGGGCCGCCTCCCTGGCAAGGGTCTCCGCTCGGTCGAGGTTCCACTGCAAAGGGGTCGGGTGTGCCGGTGGCTCGCGGACAGAACTACTACCAGGTGCTGGGCCTCGCTCAGGATGCCTCCACGGATGACATCCGCAAAGCCTACCGCAAGCTTGCTCGGCAGTATCACCCGGACGTGAACGGCGGAGACGCCGAGGCAACCGAGAAGTTCAAGGAGATCAACCGCGCCTACGAGGTGCTCTCCAACGCGGAGAAGCGCGCGCGGTATGACCGCTTCGGCGAGGGCGGTGTCAACGGCGACGCGCCTTCCAATCCTACCGATTTCGGCTTTGGCGGCGGTTCCGGTGGCGGTGCGGGCGGCGGCTTCAGCGACATCTTCGATGTCCTCTTTGGGGCCGCGGCAGGCGGCGGTGCCCGCACCCCCACGGAGCGGGGCGCGGAACGCGGTGCCGACCTCCGTGCCGACATTGAGATCACGCTTGAGGAAGTGCTCGGCGGCGCAACGCGCACCATCCCGGTCACCCGACTGGAGTCGTGCAGCGAGTGCAAGGGCAACGGCGCGAAACCCGGAACCAAGCCCCAGCCGTGCGCCGCGTGCGCCGGTTCCGGCTACCTCCGTCAGGCGCGCCAGACCATCTTTGGGACGATGAGCCAGGTCTCGGAGTGCTACCGCTGCCACGGTCGTGGCGAGATCGTCACCGACGCCTGCGGGCGATGTGCTGGCAAGGGGCGGGAGCGCCAGTCACGCCGCCTCGAGGTCCAGGTCCCGCCCGGCGCAGAGGAACGTTCCCGAATCCGCCTTACCGGACAGGGCGAGGCCGGACCCGACGGTGGCCCACCCGGTGACCTTTACGTCTTCCTGCACGTCAAGCCCCACCCCCGCTTCCGGCGGCAGGGACGCGACGTGATGTCCGAGATCGAAGTCTCCTTCGTGCGGGCCACGCTCGGCGGTCCCGTGGATGTGCCCACGCTCGACGGTGTTGAACCGCTCACCGTCCCCGAAGGCACGCAGCCGGGCGATGTCTTCCGGCTCCGCAGCCGCGGCCTGCCGGACCTGACCCGCCCGCAGTCCCGTGGCGATCAGCATGTGGTGGTGCGTGTCAAGACGCCGACCCACCTCAATGAGAAGCAGAAGCGCCTCCTTCAGGAGTTCGCGGAAGTGAGCGGCGAGGACCTGGGCAAGGGTGCCGTGGCCGGCCAGCACAACGAGGGCGGCTTCTTCGAATGGATGCGCAACCTCTTCACCGGCCACCAGGACGACCAGCATTAGCCGCGTCCCGGCATCCACGAGGGACTAGGTAGGGGCCGGACGCCGTTCCTGCCCGTCGGCTACGAAGACGGTGTTGGTTTCGCCAAGAAAGCAACGTTCAGCGGGGAACGGCGGCACGCTGCAGCGAGCGTACCCTACACGGGTGCTGGAGCGGTGCGGCTGTGCGCGTCCGGGGCCAGCTTGCAAGTCGGAGACCTTCAACCGTCACTCTCCGATCCCGCTTGCCGGACAAGCTGGGCGACCTCCGATCGGTGCTGCTCCCGCCCTCCTGCGGCAATCGTGACCTGCACCGTCGCCCTTGCTTCAAGCGGCGCGTAGCACTGCTGGTCGTCACACAGCTGCACGTTTAGGGTGAGCGTGAACGGATAGGTTCCGGAAGACAGGTCGGCTTCCACCTGTGCTTCAACCCCAATGAGCACGGTTCCCCTGTAGACCGAGATCGCCGTGGCTCCAGGCTCCTCGTTTGGACCCGCGTAGGCCTCCCCTACTGGATAGGAGCCGGTGATGAGCTCGAATCCATCTGGACTGTCGACCACCAGGCGCGTCGGAATCATGTCGTCGTGAGCGGGTTCATTGCTGTTGAGGTGGTAGCCCTTGCGGATGTTTACCCGCAGGCCGATCCAGAAGCTCTCGCCCGGTGTCACAGCGGTGCGGCTGATGAACGGCTCCACCTCCACCGCATCCGCGCCCGGCACCGCAATGCCGTTCGGGTGCGCTTCAAGGAACTCGTCGGCCGCGATCAACATGTTGGCGAAGGCGGCTGGATGCTGCGCCATCTGAGGTGCGGCCACCGAAAGCAACCGCGCCGCGCGCAGGCGATACCGGTCTGCGCCCGTCAGGCTGGCGGCGCGGATGAGGGCCAGTGCTGCCGCAGAGTTTGGAGAGGGCGTCGCGCCATCCTGTAACGCGCGGACCCGCGTGATCAGCGACTCGTGATCGTGGCTGGTGAAGAAGTAGCTCCCGCTCACCTCATCGAAGAACAGCTCATCCATGAGGTCCACCAACCGCAAGCCCTCGCTCCTCCACCGGTCTTCCCCAGTGACCGCGTGCAGGTCGAGCAGTCCGAGGGCGAGGTAGCTGTAGTCCTCTAGGTAGGCGTTCAGGTGCGCCTTGCCGTTCCGGAACGACCGCAGCAGCCTGCCATCCGAAGAGAGTTGGGTGAGGCAGAACCCAGCGGCCCGCTCCGCCGCCTGCTGGTACCGCTCCTCCCCGAAGACGCGGTAGCCCTCCGCGAAGGCGCGGATCATCAACCCGTTCCAGCCGGTCAGAATCTTGTCGTCCAGAAGCGGCGGGACTCTAAGGCCTCGTTGGTGCCGAAGCGACACCCGGAGCGGCTGTAGCCCTTCGTCCATCGCTTCCGGCGAAAGACCTTGCTCTTCGACGCAGGTCCAGAGGCCGCCCTGGATCAGGTTGGGGATGCTGCGACCCTCGAAGTTGCCGCGCGGCGTGATGTCATACACGCGGCAGAAGAGCCCGCCGTCCGCGTCGCCCAGCACCGACTTGACCTCCTCCGGGTCCCAGACAAAGAACCGGCCTTCTTCGCCTTCACTATCCGCATCCGTGGCAGAGTAGATGCCACCTTCACGGTGCGTCATCTCGCGAAGCACGTAATCCAGCGTTTCCCTCGCCACCCTGCCGTAGTGCCAGGCATCAGGCGCAAGTTCCGGTACGTCGCGTAGCCGATCATATGCCAGTGCGTAGAGGCGGGCGAGAAGCGCGTTGTCATACAGCATCTTCTCGAAGTGGGGCACGAGCCACGCCTCGTCAACACTGTATCGGTGGAAGCCACCGCCGATCTGGTCGTACATCCCGCCGCGCGCCATCCCGTCCAGCGTGCGCACAATCATCGGGCCGAGGTCTGGCCGCTGGTCCAGCTTTCGGAACATCAGTTCCAAGCGGAGGCTGGGCGGGAACTTGGGCGCACCGCCGAAGCCGCCATACTCTTCGTCGAACTGACTGACGATTCGCCTCAGCGCGTCCTCCACCAGTGACGGTTGGACGGGTGCTTGCGTGAACGCGCTCCCCGTGACCCGCTCGATCTCGTGGCAGAGATGGTCGGCCTGCTCCAGCACCTCAGGTCGCCGCTCATTCCATGCCTGGGCCAGCGCCTCCAGCAGCGCCGGGAAGCCGGGACGGCCCCACCGGTCTTCCGGCGGGTAGTAGGTTCCGGCAAAGAATGGCTTCAGATCGGGGGTGAGGAAGACCGACATCGGCCACCCGCCGCTGCCGGTCATAAGTTGCGTGGCCGTCATATAGATTTCGTCGAGGTCCGGTCGCTCCTCGCGGTCGACCTTGATGCTGACGAAATCCCGGTTGAGCCGAGCCGCAATGGCCTCGTTCTCGAAGCTCTCCCGCTCCATCACATGGCACCAGTGGCACGCGGAGTAGCCGATGGAAAGGAAGATCGGCTTCTCCTCCTCCCGCGCTCGACCGATAGCCTCGTCCCCCCACGAGTGCCAATCGACCGGATTGTGCTGGTGCTGCAAGAGGTAGGGGCTGGTGCTCCCCGCCAGGCGATTGGTTCGCGCGTGTGCTTCAGCCATAGATGCTCCGGCGTCCTCCGGATGACGCCGGAGCCACCTTATGTATGCCCCGCTTTGGCCGCAAGTCACCTTCGCGAGATGTGGAACGGCCAGCGATTGCGATCAGGCCGCCTGAAGCTGCACCTTCTTGCCCGCCACGCCCAAGTTCTCCCGGATGTGCGTCTCGTCCCAGAGGTTCGAGATCACGGCGGTGATGCGGGGGTTCTGCAGCGCCCAGAGGTACGCCTTGACCGGCGCCTTCATCTCGTCACCGGGGATGATCCGGTTGATCTTGTCGATCCGCCACTGCGGCACCGGCTGGAGTGCCTTGTGGTGAGTCGCCACCGCATGCGCCACCTTCATCCCGATCACGCCAATACCGTGGGCGGTCGCCTCCCGGATGGGGGCCTCCAGGTAGCCCCCGTTGATGACGTTGTAGGCAAGCATCACTACGTCGTACTGCCCTCCGCGGGCGGCGGCGGAGAGGAGGCCGGCAGGATCGTTGTGAGCGGTGAAGCCGAGGAAGCGGACCTTGCCCTCCTGCTTCAACGCCTTGAACGTCTCCAGGATCTCGGGGCACTCCAGCTCTTCGGGCGTGTTGGCGCCGTGGGGGCACATCAGCGTGTCCACATGGTCCGTTCCAAGTCGCTGCAAGCTGCCCTCCAGCGATTCGCGGATGAACTTCCGGAAGGGGGCGCTGCCCTCCACCTTCTCCGCATAGGCCGGCATCATCGCCACGCGGACATAAGCGGGGTCGAGCTGCTCCCGCTGGCCGGGGAAGTAGGTGAGGAAGTAGCCCGGCTTCTCCACCGCCCGCTCCTCTCGCAGGTCCCGGGCGCGCTTCATGATCGCGGATTGCTTCTCACCCGGAAGCCCCGCGAAGATGTCGCGGTAGAGTCGCTCCCGCATCTGAGTGAAGCCGCTGACCTTGGTGGTGATGAAGAGCTGATTGCGCCGCCCCGCCTTCACCGCCATCAGCTTGCCGTAGGCGCGTTCGGTGTCGCCGTTGTTGTACTGGGGAGCGGTATCGAAGTAGTTCAGCCCCAGCTCCAGGGCGATCTCCAGGTGGCGGTAGTTCTCCAGGGTGATGGGGTCGCCGCCGCACACCACCTCCGAGACCATCAGCCCGGTGCGCCCGAGTCGCCGGTAAGCCATGCCTGGCTGCCGGTTGCGCCACTCCGCTGGCACTTCAGGCGGCACTTCCGGCGCGGCCACCGTTGCAGCGGCAGCGTGAGCGACCGAAGTGCCTGAAGCCGAAGTAGCGGTCACTGCTGCGGCTCCCGCCTGAAGTAGGTTGCGGCGTGAGAACCGATGATCGGGTTGGGACATGGCCAGCTCCTCCGGTGCAGGTGAAGTGCAAGGTTCACCTCGGTTATAATCCAACAAGCAGTATCCCTCCTAACGGTGGTCCCATGACATCTCTTCAACTTGAACCGGTCATTGAGTATCCGGACAGCGATGGGCAACCTATGTCCGACAACACGCTCCAGTTCGAGTGGATCAGCATCCTCAAGTGGAACCTGGAAGCAGTGTTCCGCGACGACCCCCAGGTCTTCATCGCGGGCGATTTGCTCTGGTACCCGGTCGAGGGTTCCAACCGCCTGCGCACGGCCCCAGATGTGATGGTGGTCTTCGGCCGGCCCAAGGGGCACCGGGGATCCTACATGCAGTGGCGGGAGAATGGGATTCCCCCGCAGGTTGTCTTCGAAGTCCTGTCACCCGGCAACCGCTCTGGAGAGTTGCTGAACAAGCAGATCTTCTACGAGCGGTACGGCGTGGAGGAGTACTACATCTACGACCCGGATGTCTTGGATCTCTCCGGGATGCTCCGAAGCGGAACGGAACTGGTGCAGATCCCGCGGATGCAGGGATGGATCAGCCCGCGCCTGGGAATTCAATTCCAGTGCGGGGCGGAGGGTCTGACGATCCTCACTCCGAGCGGCGAGCCGTTCCGCACTCCGACCGAGTTCGTTGCTCAACGCGATTATGAGCGTCAGCGGGCAGATCGGCTTGCGGCCCAACTGAGAGCGCTGGGGATTGATCCGGCGCTCTGACCGCGTGGATGTGGCGACTAACGTGGCGGCTGGCCGGGTGCGCGGTAGCCTCTGGAAGCGTCGTCCAGCACCAAGACCCAGTCGGTCATCTCGCCGGCGTC
>JANPLG010000532.1:0-20391 GCA_031426395.1 Actinomycetes bacterium | reverse complement strand
TTGTGGTCACGTTGCGTGATCGGAACAGCGTTCCGATCAGCGGCAGGTCACCGAGGAGCGGTACGCGGTTGGTACTGACGTTGTTGTTCTTACTGGTTAAGCCCGCAACCACCATCGAGTCGCCATCACGCAGAATGCGTTGCACAGGGGCGTTTTGCTGCGTGAAGGCAGGGAAACTGTTTCCCCCTGGTCCTGTCACAGGCGCATCCAGAGTTGTGATGAACACACTTCCCAACAGCGTAATGGTTCCATCTCCATTGACACGCGGCAGGATCGTCAATCCTGGCTGCAAGGGAATTGGCTGAACGGTGGAAGTCAAAATCACGTTGCCGTTGCCGGTGACGACTGGCTGAGAGATAAAGACCGGAACCGTCTGCTGGATTAAAAAGGTAACCGGCAAGTTGTTGAGGGTCGTCGCCGTCGGAGCCGCAACCACTTTGCCGCGCCCTGTCGTCAAAATAAAGGACAATTGGGTTTGGAGGTTGCCTGTCGCATACTGGATAAACGCAGTATTGGATGTCTGGAAACCTGTATTCACACCTGTTTGCAAGTTGATTCGCTGGAAGTTCCAGTTGATACCGAACGAGCTGACGTCGTTCTGAGTCAGTGTCAGAAATTCAGCGCGGATCAAAATCTGCTTGGGCTTGACATCGAGGAGATCGATAATCTTTTCAAGGTCGGCGAGATTACGCTCTCCTTCTTCGGAATCGACCCGGATGAGCAAGGTTCCATCGGCGTCATAGGCGAATAGCGTTAAGCCGGTGGGCGTCAACCCTTGTGCCCCGCCGCCGCCCTGCCCCTGTCCTTGTCCGCCCTGCCCTTGTCCCTGTCCGCCGGGAGGTTGCCCAAAGCCGCCGCCTTGCCCGCCGCCAAAACCACCCTGTCCACCACCACCGAATCCGCCACCGCCCTGACGACCCAACTGACCACCCCGTTCGAACTCTTCCGAGCCAAAGGGATTGTCGCGACGCACACCCTGATCAGGATTGGAAACTCCGTTGATCTGTCCTGATTTGGTGAGATCGAGCAGTCCGCCGTTGTTGCGAACATCGGTGCCATTGACCGCAGACTGTGTGATTGGTGCTGACGGCACTGCCGATTCGACAGGAATGCCGTTCTGCTGTAGCAGAGCGTTGCCGGAGGAGAAGGCACGCATCGTGGAGCGGCTTGGATCAATGATGTTTCGCATCGCTTCCCAAGCCATTTGCTCGACAAATGAGAATTTGGAACCCGGACCTAAACCCAAATGTTTGAGAACATCCTGCGGGTGCATATACTTCAGGCGCAGTTTCAGCCAGCGTGTTTCAAATCGGTTGACAGGCGCGTTTTCCATGTTCGGAAGCAGTGGAAACTCTTCCTTAACACGCGGACCGGAACCTTTGGGTCCGATAAAATAGACGCCATCTTGTTCCCAGAGGTCAGCTCCCGCCGATTCCGCCATAAAGCGCAAAACATCCCCCACGGGACGACGACGCATCGAGAGAGTCACGGGCGCGAAGGCTTCGCGCTGTCCATTCACAAAGACGATATTGATTCCGGTTTGTTGTCGAAGGACTTTGACCGCGAATGTCAGTTCGGCATTCGTGAGTTCAATGCTCTCCACCAAAACATTTTGCAGCGTCGGGACATCGCCGCGAGCGGTCTCCTGTGCCTGCGCGTTCAGCCCAAAGCCGCCGAGCATCACTGCTCCGCTGAGAGCCGCCAATGTCAGTCGTCCGGCGCGTATCCATTGCCGTTGCAAGACCATTCTCATAGTCCTCCCTTGCCTTCGTCAGCAGTAAGCTGCGAGGTGTTGTTCTTCGTGCGTGTTTTGAGAAACTCCCCGTGCTATTCGCGATGTCTTGCTGCGATTCCTGCCGGGTGTGGAAATTTTTTTGGACAGAGATGCCCAACGGGGATTATTATACTGAAAGAGTGACGTGATTTGTTGCCCAATTCGTGCGACAGGACAGAAATTTTTTGGAAAATTCTCAGCGAGGAGAGGTTTACTCAGCCAATAAAACGAAACAACGATCCCCCTTTCCCTGCGAGAAGCGCAGAGAAAGGGGGAAACAGTCAAAGTAAAAAGGGGCAATTGTGAGAATTTTAGCGACCGCGGCCACCACCGAACATACCACCACCCATGCCGCCGCCCATACCACCGCCCATGCCGCCCATACCGCCGCCCATGCCGCCCATGCCGCCGCCCATGCCGCCCATGCCGCCGCCCATGCCGCCCATGCCGCCGCCCATGCCACCCATGCCGCCGCCCATGCCGCCCATGCCGCCGCCCATGCCACCCATGCCGCCGCCCATGCCACCCATGCCGCCGCCCATGCCACCGCCCATGCCGCCGCCCATGCCACCACCCATGCCGCCGCCCATACCACCGCCCATGCCGCCGCCGCGGACGTCGGCTTCAGTCGGGAGCATCGTTCCGCCGAAGGCCATGACGAACACGGTCACGTCATTGAACTGGATCGGAATCTTTTCCCAGGTGAGTTCCTGATCGGCAGCCGCGTCCTCGGGGATCTGCTCCTGCGTATCGACGGGAGCCGGGTTGGAGGTGCGGACCTTGACGACGAAGACGTCGCCATCCCGGCTGAAGGTAAGGCCAGGCTGCACAGAAGCCGCCTGTCGGGTCACCATCCGGAGGGCCGCCTGGAGGGAGACATCTCGGATGTTCAGCGTGATCGGGACGTTCTGCACGTTGGGATCTACGGAGAACTGAAGGCCTGAACCGGCGAACAACAGGTTAAGCGCGTCCCGCATCGGGGTTTCGCGGAGGTTCAACGTCACCTTCTTGTCCGACGTTTCCCCTGCGGCCTGTGCATAGACCGGCCGGGGCGCGGACGCAACCCCCGCTACAAGAAGCGTGCCCGCCAGGGCCGCGCTCATCCACGATGTCTTCATTCAAGCATCTCCTTACAGTCGAGCGGCGTCTTCGGAGAGCTGGCTGGGGAGATTGAACCTCCAGCTAACGCTCCGCAAGCTACCAGTTAGACAGGGTGTGCAGGCGTTTTGTTGCGCCGGCACGGTAACGGTCTGAAAATCCATAGAGCGCGCGGCCGGTGAGCGAAAGGACGCTGCGCCTACTGCTGGAGAGAGGGGGAGGGAGCGAGGCGCAGCTACAGATGAAGGCCCCGATCGTTGCCAAGGCCTACTCGTGAGGTCACTTGGGCGTGTTGCCGCCAGCCTGCGGTCCTCCGAAGCCGCCGGGACCATTACCACCGGCACCGCCCGGACCACCGACGGCGGCACGCGGAGCACCGTCACCAAGAGCGACCTCGAAGCGCTGGGTGCCCTTGATGCGCCCTCGCTCCCAGCGGCGGGTGAGGGTGACCCTGCCGGTCTCGATCCGCTCCACTCGGAACGGCCCCACGGCGGGATCGGGGATCATCTTGCCCGGGGTGGCCTGCACGAACTCCTGGTCGATCTGCAGCACGGCCGAAGTAACGGCACCCTGGAGAATGGCGCTCACCCGCATGGGAGGGATGGGAGGTCCGCCGCCCGCGTCCATGCCACCGCCCGCGTCCACAGTGTTGATCGGTTTCGGCTTGTACAGCTCTGCGTAGAGGTCCTGTTGCGGAGAGGTGGGATCATCCGGCCCGACCACTATAGGAATGGATGCAATCACCTTCTTGAGCTCACCGGTTGGAGCGAAGGGGTTCTTGCGGCCACCAGGGGGAGGCGCGGTTGTTGTGGTCGCCTGGTCAGGAGCGGCAGCGGCGGCGGCGGGTGCTACCCCAGGCATCGGCGCCGCGCCGGGAGTTGGAGCGGCACCAGGACCCACGCCGGGAGCAGTCGGCGCACCGGTCACTCCAGCGCTGGGGTCTTCTGGAACTCCGCCAGGCGCTGTGGAGCCAGACATGCCCGCCCCCGGACCGGCGGGTGGAGCAACGGTCTCACCCTTAGGCAGAAGCTGCCAGATCACGATAATGATGGCCACCGCAGCGGCGACGATCAACCCAACCAAGAACTTAGGGTTCTGAAGAATACTGGGTTTTCCAGCATCCGCTGTCCCGGCGGCTTGTGCCTGCATCGTTCAATACTCCAGTTTCAACCAGCACAAATCGCACGTTCCGGTACGCGGTCGGCCAAGGGAGCGTGGTCCGCCCGCGATGGCCACCTCACAGAGCAGTGGGGCGATTCGCATATCCTTAGCCGCCAGGTCCGTTCGTCATACCGCCGGGCATGTCGCCTCCGGGCACTGCGCCTCCCGGCATCGCGCCGCCAGCCGCTGCGGGAGGCGCGGCTCCCGCATTCATCTTAGGGAAGACAAACACCGTCAGCACACAAGATGAGGTTACGCTTCCGTTACGCCCAGCGAGCGAGGGCTTCAGCCCATCCACGGAACAGAGTATGGGAGCGTTGTTGAATCCCTTCGCCCATGCCATCACGCGGTTGAAGTCGCCGGTGACGGTCATGCTGCCCAGGTCCCAGGCGATGATGTCCTGCCTGGCCACGGTGGCCGGATCGAGCGAGGGCGCGGGCGCGGCAAAGGATGCGGTGACGGTCACCCCGTAGCGCCGGGCGGAACGCACCACGTAATCTCCCATCGTCGTGACGACACGGCGGGGAAGCAGTAGCCAGTTCGGTAACGTTCTGTTGAGAACGTACTGCTCGCTCAGGTCGCCAAGGTCGATGGCCTGGGAAGCAGGCAAAGAACGGGTGGCTAGCTCTCGGTCGAGCTGAGCTTGCATCTGCTGCCGGGTGGTCTTCGCGGCGGCCAGCGCGGTTTGAGCATCGTCCAACTGGTTCCAGACCAGGCTCTTGCCGTTGACGTCGACCTGCGTCGACTCGACACCCTGGATTTGCAGGGCGAGAGCGGCGTTCGCCTTATGAATCGGATCGAGCATTCCGAACCACATACCGGCGCCGACGATCAGCATCAGCACGAGGCCGATGATGTAGACGTGGACATGGGTCAACTTATTCGAACTCATTAAGGAAACTCCAACCGGTGGAACAGAGGCTCGTCAAAGGGCTGTGCATTCTTGCAAGATTGAGGGACCGACCCTTACTTCCCGGGGCCATTGCCCATCCCGCTGCCACCCATTCCGCCACCCATAGAGGGGCCATTGCCGCCACCGCCGCCGGCACCGCCGCCGCTGGCAGCGCCACCGGCGAAGCTGCCATATCCGGGGCGGGAGATGGGTGCCTTGAGGTTGCAGTTCACGGAAACCGTGAATCCTCTCGGCTTCCTCGTGGCACCATCAATGTTCAGCGCGGCAAGGCTTCCGCCGCCACCGCCGCCACCGCCGCCGGCACCCGAGGGGCCGTTACCGCCACCCGCACCCGCGGCACCGGCACTGCCCGCAGAAGAGGCTCCCATCGCACCCGGACCAGACATTGCGCCGGGGCCGGCACCTGGGCCATTACCGCCGGGGCTCATGCCCGCGCCCGGCCCGGCCCCGCCGCCCATGCCAGGATCTCCACCGGACATGTCGCCGCCAGGACCGCCGACAATCTGGCCGCCGATGATGGTGCTTCCGGACATGCCTTCCTGCTGTGAGGCAGCACGGCGGGCGCGCTCTTCCTCTGCGTTGAATCCTGGAATGCCGGTCACCTGCGGGATGCCGGAGAAGTCAGGGCTCTTGGTGAGCATGACCATCATCCGGCTCACATCCACGGGAGTGGGGGTGTAGGCGTCAAACTTGAGGGTGTTCCCGGATGCTTCCAGGTTCAGGAACATGATCTCCCGCCACGTGTAGCCAGCGGTGCGGGTGTAGAGGTCCGGATACTTCTTGTTGAACTCCAGCATCCCGGTCACGAAGTCGTACTTCGGACGGATGGCGGCCTGCTCCGCTAGGACGGCGTCAGCATCGGTCTTGACGCCCTGCACCTGGGTCAGCTTCGCGCTCCGATCCGCCAGGGTGGTGTTCAGCACTTCCTGTTGGGCCTTGGGCGCGTTCATCGCCCATACCAGGCCCGCCACTTCCGCGGCGACCAGCACAGTCACAATGATGGCCGCGTTTCGGACCATCCGCTTCTGATTGATGTGCGGTGGGAGAAGATTGATCTTAATCATCGTGAGGCACCCCGGTTCAGCAGAAGTCCGTGAAAGGCGGACGACGCGGGCTTTACTTCTGGGAGGAGGACGGGTTGGACCGGGAAGCGGCCCATGACATCAATTGGACTGTTGACGTAAGAAAAAGGTTTGACCTTTCTCCGCAACATGCAGGAACAGATTACTTCGACTTCGCCGCCTTGGGCGGTTTCGGAGCCTTGGGAGCTTTGGGAGCCTTCGGCAGCACCGGCGCGACGTCGAGCATTAGCTCGCGCATCGCCAGACCCACGGAGACCGGGAAGATCGGGCCCACATCCTGCAGGTAGTTCGCATCGGTCTTGGGGCCTACCGCCAGGAACTGCAGCGGGTTGCCGATCACCACTGGAACTTCCAGGTTGGCGCTTAGGAACCCAGTGATGCCGGGGAGCTTCGCGGTGCCCCCGGAGACGATTACCTGCTGCGCGCCCAGGCCGTTGGCGCGGTTGCGGTAGAAGTCGAGCGAGCGGCGCAGTTCCGTGACCAATTCTGAGAGTATCGGCATGATCGCATCCGATATCTGGGTCTTCAGGTAGTCTTCCTCTGACATCGCGGCGGGGGCCATCGGGGAACCCATCCCGGCCATCGGCGCGGCACCCATCCCGAACGGATCATTCGCAGCGCCGAACGGATCTGTGGCCGGTGCGTCACCAAAGATGCCGGGATCGAACGCATTGCCCTGGGGCACCGGTCCTGCAAGGCTGCTGCTAGCGGTGGCGGGGGTCTCGAACGGGTTGGGCGCGGCGGTGGCGGCTGCGTCGAACGGAGAGGCGGCGGGATCGGGCGAAGGTGAAGTGAAGGCGTCGGTGCTGAAGCCGCCCCCGGCGATGTCGACTTCCTGCGCCACGTGGGTTCCAGTGACCGTGGCTTCCGCCGCGACGGGCGCCGCCCCGAAGGAGCCGCCGAGGGAGCCGCCCATCAGGTCCGGGGCTGGCTCCCCGAAGTTGAGGTCGGTCAGCGGCGCGAACTGGTCATCGAAGCCAGGGTCCGGGCCGGGAGCCTGACTCTGGGATTCGGGGATGCCGGCTAGGTCCTTCTTCAGCTGCTCGGCGTCGGCGAGGGGGCGTCCCAGGACATCGGCGATGGCTTTGGTGAGGTTGTTCCCGGCAAGCTGGATGGAGCGGGTGAAGGCGATGCGCCCGTCACGGTAGATGTTCACGTCCGTGGTGGTGGCGCCGATATCGATCACGGCGAGCGTTCCGGCCGGAGCGGCTCCGTTGGAGAGGTCGATGAGCGCCCGGGACTGCGCCAGCGGCTCGATGTCGATGGCGAGCGCCTTGAGGCCGGCCGCCTGGAGGGTCTCCACCTGCCGGTTGACCAGCGCCTCCTGGGCCACGGCGAGCAGCACTTCGATGTTCTGCCCCTCCGGCACCAGTTCCGGGGCCACCAGCGGCTGGAAGTCCATGACGGTCTGCTCGGCCGCGAACGGGACGTGGCGCTCGATCTCCCACTTCATCGTCTCCTGCAGCTCGGCGCGCGTCATCTTCGGCACCTCAATGATGCGGACGACGAGCGAGGTCTGGCCGGAAACGGAGGTGACGACCTGGCTGGCCTTGATTCCGGCCTGCTTGAAGAGCAGCTTGATGGTCTTGCCGAGGGCCACCGGATCGGTGATCTCATTATTGACCACCGCTTCTGGCGGGGTGGGCATCACCGCGATTCCACGCAGATGGGCGCGGCCACCCCGGCAGTCGATCTCACAAGCTTTGATCAGCGAGGATCCGATATCCAGACCCACAACCGGGCCGGCGGACTTCTTCAAGGGCATGGGGTCTGTCCCGTCTCTAGCGATTCACGTGTCGCATTCTGGCGCAAATGAGCGCAAATGAGCGCAAATGAGCGCAAATCGGCGCATCAAGGCGCGAGGCACCTGCGGGGCGGGCGGCAGGCAGTGCGCGGCGCACTGTCCGGAAAGTGTAGCCGTTGGCACGCCATCGTAGCCAGGCCTTTCCCGCGGTGTCAATGAGAGTTCAATGCCGTCCTGCGAATGTCCTGCCTGTTTGATCGCAAGCGGGTGGGATCGTCGTGCTGGCGCTTCCTGGGGGTTTTGACGGGGCCTGCAGGCGGGACAATTCAGAATTCAGAATTCAAAATGCAGGTATCGCAAGTTGGGTGTCCTGCCCGGCTGAAGGGTTGCGGACGTGCCGGGGTGAGTGCTGGATTGGTTCTGCCCCCAGCCTTTTCGGACCCAGGCGCGAGCCGGGGGTGAAGCCGTGATTACTGCTCCACCCCCGCTTGCTTCTGCTTGGTGCTTCAACGTCCTGTGGTGGAGGAGGTCCGGCGGGCGGGGGCTCGCGGGGTGAAGCTCATCGGCCCGCGCTTGATGAAGGGCGGTACCACGGGCGGATTCCTCCGCTCCCAGGCTGCGATCTGCTGCGTGAGCTGCCGCGCCGAGGTGGCGTTCATCCGGGCCAGGTTCGCTGGGCTGGCGGCGGTGCGGGTGACGGAGCCGCCGACGTTCGCTTCCGGGCCGACCCTCGGGGCGAGGGAGGCGTAGAAGAGATCCCCGCCGGTGCCGCGGGTGCTGCCCCAGAAGAGCCAGATTCGCTCCATCTTCGCCATGGGCGAAGTGGTGAGACCGCTTCCGCCCAGGGTCGCCATCGGCACCGTCTCCAGCGTGGCGAAGGCGTCGAGGCTGCCCTCGTTAACGGAGGTCTCCATCGGCACCGGCCGCTCGCCTGATTCGTCGATCCAGTTGACGTAGTGGACCTCGGAGATTCGCGTCCCGTTCGCCAGCTGGTAGGTGACGGTGATGCTCTGCCCCTCGAATGTCGCGGGGAAGTAGAGGCTCCCGGTTCCGGGGTTCACTTCTTCAGGCGTGACCGCCGTGGCCGTTCCGCCAGTTCCCGCCACGGCGGACAAGTCTGCGGTGCTCACGCCGTAGAGCTGCCCATTGCGGACCCTCACTCCGGGCCGAAGCACCTTGTAGAACATGGTCGGACCGCCGGAGACGCGGCCCGCGCCGCGCCGCCAGAAGACCCAGAGCCGATCCGCGACGCCTGCCACCGGCACGCCTTGCGTCCAGGCACCGGTCCCCACGTTGGCGTACTCATGGAGTTGCTGGCGGTACCAGCTCGCATCCATGACTGAGGTGCCGCCCGGCTGGGAGAGCACCGGCACGATGACGGGATCGCTGGCGGAAGCGTCCGAACTGGTGATCCGGAGCGCGCCCGGGGTGTAGTCCGCGAGGATGAGCGGGTCGGGCGAGCTGGTGGTCATGCCCGGAACCGGCAGTGCTAGGCGCGCGAGGGTCCGCGCATCGAGCGGCAGCCGGACGAGGCCGGCGGCGCGGTCGATCACGATCCGCTGGTTGGCCAACTGCGGCAGGGCCGCCAGATTGGCCGCCAGCGGGAAGACCACTTCGTCGTTGGTGGAGAGCGTGGCCACCGCGCCCGCCCCGATGAGCGGCAGCGGGTTGCTGATGCTCCCCACCTGGCCCGGCGTGATGTCCGGCCGGACAAGGTAGACCTGGACGGGTCGGTAGTCGACCTGGATCATCCAGTCGACGCCGTTGGCCTGGAACACGGTGCGCGTGGGATTCGGGCGCAGCACCTCGCCACCGATGGAACGCGTCGCTCCCCCACCGGCCGGAATGAGGCTGGCCTCGGAGCGGGGCCATTCGACCACCGAGTAGTCCTCGGCCTTGCTCTGCTGATCGAGCGTGCCGCGTTGGCCCCGGCTGGTGAGCGCCTGGACACGGTACCGGTTCAGGTAGACATCCGTCCGCCCGAGGCGCTGGATGTTGCCGGCGTAGGCCATCCAGAGCATCTGCGGCTGGACCGTGTTCTCGTTCACCAGGTACGGCGGCTGGTTCGGACGCGGATCGAGTGCCCGTGCGCGGGTTCGCGGGTCCGTCACGAAGACGTGCGGATCATCCGCAGTGGAGACCGCCTTCGACGTTGCGAGCGAGGTCTCGGCGGACCAACTGGTCTGCGTGGACGGATCGATAGTCCACGAGTAGGTGATCCCTTTCCGAGTCCCACCGCCCAGCGCGTAGATCGCCAGCCAGTTCGTCGTGCCGGGGTTGGCCGGATCGACGGCGGGCAGGATGCGCACGCCGGAGCGAACGACGCCACGAGCGGGCGGCTGTCCACCAGGGCTCAGCGTGAAAACCGCGCTGGGCGTAGGCGCTCCGCCACCGGAGGGAATGAGCGCCCGATAGAGCACCTGATGCAGGTCGTTCGGGCCTCCCTGGCCTTGGCGCTCCGTCCAGGCCAGGACGCCGACCTTGGTCTGAAGGTCCTGGTAGAGACTCGGCTTTTGCGTGATGGTGTTGGCCGCGACGTTGGTGAAGGTCGTCCACCCCGGCGTTCCGCCCGCGAAGTCGAGCCATGGCGGCCGGGTCAGCGGCAGCTCATCGAACGGGAAGAGGCCGTAGCTCGGGACGAACTGCAGCATCGTTCCGAAGATGTCGACCCGCGTGGGATCGCCTGCGGCTAGGCCCTGGCGGTTGCCCGCGTAGGCCAGGAGCAGCCGATAGACGCCGTCGGACGCCTGCGTGGAGGTGTCCAAGACGGCGGTCGGCTGGTAGCGCCGGTCAGGGTCCGGGGTGGTGGCGGCCTGCTGCGCATCCGCTCCGCGCCCATGGACCAGGTTCTCGATGACGCGGACCTTGATCTGGAGCGGCGGGTCGGTCATCGGCTCCAGCGGCTCGCGTGCAAGGTTGCGGTTAAGGTCGCTGTCGGGCAGAGCGACATTGACCGGACTGACACTTGTCGGATTGCCATAGGCGAAGCCGATCGGTTGCGCCAGGTTCTCCACCAGCGTCACAGCACGGTCGTTGAAGAACCGAATGGAGCCGCTGTAGTTCCCCAACGACGCGCCGGTGGGAATGTTCAGCGCCATCCAGGTGTCCCGCGCAATCCCGACGTTCCGCGCGCCGGTGATGGGAAGCGCGGGGCTCGGGTCACGGTCGGTAGCGCGGCCGGTGGGCGTGGCGCGGTTGTCGGTGAAGATGACCGATGCGGGCTGTCCGGAGCCGACCGGCGCCTTCTGGAGCCAGACGCCGCGCGTCAGGGCACCGTAGTGCGCATTGGCATCCGGAAGAAGCTGGTCATCAAAGGAGGTGCGCAGGAAGATGTTGATCGGGTCTGCCAGGGCCGCGGGGGTCGGGAGGTTGATCAGCGAGAGCGCCCGCCATGCGTCCAGGCCTTCGCCGGGGATGCCGATGAGCTGCGGCGTGGTGTTGGGCAGCCAGTACTTCACTTCCGGCTTAACGTAGGCGAGATTGACGTTGCCGTTGTTCACCAGGTTGAACGGCCGCCAGTACTGGTTATAGAAGTTGCCGATGCTCCGCGTGAGCGGCGTGGCCGACGCCTGGTCCGCGCGCATCTGCTGGAATTCGCGGATGTCGAGGGCGTTGGCACCGGTGCCCGGCTGCTTCTTCCCATGCCACGGCGCACCGAAGTCGATCGCCTGCTGCTGCACGTCGATCTTCATGTCCGGCTTCACCATCACCTGGACGGCGAAGGTGCGGTACGCCTCGCGGAAGTTGGGGAGCAGCGTGAGCTGCCCGTCGCCGTTGGCGTCGTTGAAGATCACCACGCGCCGCATACGGTCATCGTAGTTGACGTTGGGATCAGCGAAGGGCGATACCTTGTCCTCACCGGGAGCAACATAGGGTGCGCTGAATAACTGACCGGAGGCGGTGCGGGCGAGCTTCTCCGCGCGGTCCCAGAAGGCGCGCGAGTTGCCGAAGGCGCCACCCGGGAAGAACGGGTTGAAGGTCGAGCCGCCGCCGGTGGTCGGGCGCGGGTCCGCGCCGTTCACGCCGGCGGTGCGCCAGCGCGTGGAGTAGACATCGTCTGGGGTGTAGAGCGGGATGTCGACGGTCACGCCCAACTGCTCGAACTGGCCGAGGGTGGGGAGCGTGGTGGCGTTGATGCGCCCAGGGACGGGAACCGGGTTGTTCACCAGGTCAACGGAGGTCCCAAGCCGGGTCACGGAGAGGCGGCTGGGAGCGATGCTGCCGTAGAAGCCGCCAGGGCTATCGTCCCAGTAGCCGGCGTTCTGCTCGAAGGAGCCGAGCGGCCGGACGCCGGGATCGAGCGGCCGGAGGGCGGCCTGGCCGGCGGTGCCGAAGTCCGCGCCCACGCCCATCTTGGTGAGCGAGGCCGGCTGGACCCGCAACGTGAGCTGGCTGTTGGCCTGCCGGAGCAGACTGCGGTCCGCGACCAGCAGCTTCCCAAGGTTGGGATAGAGGGTGGTGGAGGGCGGCGTGCTTTTGCCATGCTCCCCGAAAAGGAGTTGCTTCATCTGGCCGGCGATCACGCCGATCCCGATCACCGGCACGATGGGAGCGCCGGAGCCGGAGTGCCAGCCGTCCTCGGTGCCGGATACCGCGCCCGCCACGTTCCCCACGACATAGAGGTCGCCGTTCTTTCGGCCTGCCTCGTTGCGTGTGGTGAAGGTTGCCTGCCCGCCAATGGCCGTGCCGACTGGGAACGCTCCCGTAGGAGTAGGAATGCCAGAGATGCCAGCAGCAGGGCTGTAGGCGGTGGCGATCGGGTTGTTGTAGCTGACGAGAGGCGAGTATTCCCGGAAGGCGTTGGTCCATCCCCACTTCGGGTTGCCCATCGCGTCGTTGCCGCCGGAGATGCGATAGCGGGTGTTGCGGGGCGGCATGGCCGTGGGATCGGGCGAGGCGCGCTCCTCTTCCCAGTAGTGGACCTTGGTCGGATCCGCCGTCCCGCTGTAGGTGGGCGGAGCCATCGTGTAGTCGTTCGGCCACCGCCACTGGACGCCGGGCTGCGTGATCTGAATGGAGTAGGTTACCTCGCCGTCGAAGTTCACCGGCAAGGTGTGGTTGGTGGGCGTGCCGTTGGGGAGCGGCGCGGCCGTGGGGTCCCGCTCCCAGAGGAGCGGCGTGCCGGGGGTGAGCGGGTTGTTGCCGCTGGGCTGCCCCGCGAAGACCGGTACCACCGCTGCAACCCGCGCGATGCCGTCCACGGTGATGGTGTTCACGGCTCGGACGCCACGATTGGCAGGCGCCTGGACCGCGCCGCTGCCGTTGGCACGGATCTGCCCGACAATATCCTGCTCCAGCACCAGGGAATCGATGTCCTGGTTGTTGGCGTTGGCATCCACGGAGAGACGCGCCTGGAGGTTGGCGGCGGGACCGAAATCGACCAGCACGTTGATGGTCTGCCCCCATTCCAGGAGCAGCCCTTCGTCCGGGTTCAGCGCGGTGCCGGCGAAGTCGGTGGCGGAGATGAATGCGCCGGTGGCCGGGTTCACACCCGGACGCAGCACGCGGATCTGCATGGGCGCCTTCACCAGTGTGCCGCCGCTGCCGGACTGGGACGGCGGCAGGTTGTAGATGGGCGGATAGAAGATGGTGCCTGAGCCGGCGCCCGCAAGGTTGCTGAGGCCACGCACATGACCGTTGCGGTAGGTCATATAGACCCAGCCGTCGATCACGGTGATGGAGCCGCCCACATCGGTGAGCTGCGGCATGTCGTTCCACGGCGGTCCGTCCTGCGCGAACTCGCCCGGATCAAGGATGTAGCCGCCCATTGGCGCGGGCGGGTTACTGGAGTTCACGAGGCGCGGATCATAGGCGCCGACCAGGATCTTGTTGATCCGCAGCCGCTGGTCCATGGCGATGGTGCGACCACGGAAGAAGCTGGGCGCGAGAACCGTCCCAATGCCGGAGAGGCTGCCGGCGGTGTAGATGGAGGGCTGGCGAAGCTGGTCGGCGGTGAAGAGCGCGGTATCGACTTCCGCCGGCTGCTCGTCCGTTGCGGTGAACGCGCCCATCGCGCCGGGGATGATCTGCCGCAGCTCATACCGCTGGTGATCGACGCCCAGGCTGGCGCGGGAGCGGTAGACGCCGGTGGCCGGATTGGCCGGGTCCTGGTAGCGGTAGCAGGACGGGAACGGCAGCGTCTCCGTCTGGTTCATCGCCGTCGGAGAACTGTAGGTGATCTCCAGATCAGTGCCAAAGGGGAGCGTCCGGTAGGTGTTGTCCCCGTCGTCGTACCAGGTCTGAGAGGTGATGTAGATCGTGTCGTCCGTGGGGACGCCGGCGGGATTGAAGTCAGAGTTCGCTCCGCCCCCGGCTCCGCTGGGCAACCGGATGGTCTGGACGCGGCTGCTGGGCACGCCGTTCGCCTTGATGGTGCCGACCCGCACCCGGTTGAGTGGAATCTCTTCGTCACCGCCGGGAAGCTTGGCTACCACGCGGGTAAGGGTGGAAATAGTGCGGCTGGCCTGGACGAAACCGTAGGGCTTCATGCTGCCCAGGTATTCGTTCACTAGCGTATTGCCGGGTGTGACCGCAGGACCCTGCGTGTGAAGGTAGGGGACGTAGACGTGATCGTCCCCGAGATCAAGATCGGGGTTGGGGGCGTCAGGATTCGAGTCGCCGCCGAGGCCGATGGCGAGGGCGCTGCGGAGGTAGAGGGCCGCCGCCGCGTTGGCGATCTCCTGGCCTTCACGCACGCGGTTCTGGTTGGGGTCGGAGCGGAGAGCCGGAAGCGGATCGGTGGCCCACGGCAGGGTGCGGGGCCACGGACGCGGCTCTACGGGATCGGCGCCGGCCACGGGGGTGGGATCGAAGGCGGTGTCCTCATCAGGCCACTTGAAGCGCGTGTCCGTGGTGCCGGTCGGCCTGCCGTGGTTGGGGAAGAAGGCGTTGTTGTTCATCGGGTCGGTCCCGAGAACCTGGAATCTGCCGGGCGCGTCCAGTGCGTAGACGCCGCCCTTCTCCCCCGCGAAGATCACCTCGTCGTCCAATCCGATATCCTGGGAGCCGCCCACGAGGACGCCGTTGGAATTGCGGAAGGGAGTGCTGCCCTGGTAGACCAGCGGCGGCACGATGAACCGCTCCCGGTTACCCGCCGCATCCCGACGCGCTATGGTGCCGCTCATGGGGGCGGGGGCCGGCTGGAAATCGCTCCAGCGGACCTGCGGATCGTAGCGGCTTAGGACGGCGGGGTTGCCGGTGAGCACGCCCACGCCGGGGGCGTCAAAGGCCCAAAAGGTGCCATAGGTGTCCGCCGCGAAGACCATCCACTCGCTGACGCTGTGGGCCGTGATGGCTTGGGTAACGACACCAGCGGTCCGGCCCTGGCCGGTGAAGAGCCCCGCCAGCGGGACCCGCGCCACGGCGACCTGCATTCCGTAGTGGAAGCCCGGAAGCTCCGGCATTCCCGGCATGTCCGCCGGGACAACCTGAGGCGACTCCCAGATCCAGCGCGGAGCCGGGTCGTTCGGGTCGATGATCGGATCACCGTCGCTGCCGGCACCGTTGATCGGGAAGACGTCAGCGGCCTTGGCGTTGAGGCAGATCACCTGGCCGTCCGCCGTGGTGACGAAGAGGGCTGGCCGGGTGTTGCTGGCATCGCCGAAATTGGAGAACTGGATGCCGGCCACCGGAACGGGCTGGTTGGTGACGATCCGCCGCTCCACGGTGTAGGACCACATCACCGCCCCGCCAGTGCCGTTGTTTGGGTTGAAGTAGTCGGGGTTCGGCGGCTCGATGCTGGCCGGGAGGGACATGTCTGCGGGATTGCTCGGATCATCCGGGTCTGGAAGCCACAAGTTCTCTTCGGCTGCGGCTTGAGCCGGAGTAGCGGGAGGGGAAGTTATTCGGTTCAGCTTGCGCAATGCCACGCAGATCACGCGGGCAAAGTCGCCGTTCTCGCCGGTGCCGACCACCAGGTACATTACGGGGATGGTCTCCGTCCGGGTGGTGCCGCCGACCGTGTAGCTGGCCGGGACGCGGGCGAAGATGGGCGGCTGCACCACCACGCCCACGCCGGGGTTGCCCGCCTGAAGCGAGTTGCGCACCGGTTCCAGGTCACGGATGCGGAGGCCGGGCGTCTGGGAATTGCCGCCCCGAAGCCAGAAGGGCCGCACGGTGCCCCGGTCGGCAATCGGTCCCTGGGGGTTGTTGCCCGGAAGCCCCGCCTGGATGCGCGGGAAGTAGCAGTTCACCACCTGGTCACGCGTCTGGATCAGCGAAGTGGCCGTGCGGGGCGGCTCGAACCCGACGTTGATCAGCACATGGTCCGGGCTGGTGCCGTTGGTGGTGTCGATATCGACCACCAGGGGATTCCATGCCTGCGGGACGTTGGGCGTGAAGAGCGGGCGGGGCGGGTCGGTGGTCTTAGAGGTGACCGCTTCCCAGGTGGCCCAGTCGATGTCACGGTCCTGCTCACGAACGTCGCGGACGTCCGCGGTGGGAGGGACATCGCCGAAGGGCGGCGTGATCCCCATCGGGTTGCTCAGGTTGCCGCCATTCTCCTGAAGCTCGCCCTTCCAGTAGATGGCGAAGTTGGCGGACGCCGTGTCCGTGAAGTTGTCGAACTGGTTGGTGGCCTGGTTGGTGCCTTGCTGGCCGATGCTGGAGTTGCGCTGCGCGGACATGTCAGTCCGCCAGCCATGGAAATCCAGGGCGGCCACGGGCAGGGCCCCGAGAGTTGCCAGGATCAGCCACGCGGGCACGCTGCGCTTAAGCATTCGATTTAACCTCTAGGCGGCGGCCGGAGAGCGGCAGCCTTCAACCAGCACGTAGGAGAGCGATCAAGACGGGGAGGCCCTATTGGGAGATGTGCAAGCCTCTGGTCCGGTAGACGCCCCAGCAGTTCAAATTGCTCCCGTTCCGTCACTAATCCTCAAGCAGTCTGCCCAATCCATGGGAACTGTAGCGAGGTTGAGGTCAGGAAGGGGGAAGACCGGGCACCGTGAAGGTGCCCGGCCTCTGATCAGTATTGAAGGTCCGCGTAGTTTGGCTGGACCGGTGTGTAGCTGTTTGCCAGGTCTGCCGGGTTCACGCCGGCGTTGAGTTGGGCGCGCAGTGTAGGCGGTGAGCCTGGGTTGGGTTGGGTCGCGGCACGCCATCGGACGCTGGGGCCTCTCGGTTGCTGTGATCCGACCCAGAGATCAGGTATCCATCCGTGCAGCGGCAGGTTGCCGAAGTCGTAGGGAGCCCCATTTCTTGGACTTCCCCCCGCCGTCTGGAAATCCGTGGCGCGGAGGATAAACACATCACCTCCGAGGTAGGACATGATCTGCGCCGGCGTCACGGCGGACGCTGGCGGGACGTCGTTGGCCGGGGTGCGGCTGGTGATCAGCACGTAGCCGTTGTTGAGCCGTCGCGCTGAGGCCGGAGTGAACCGTCGCCCTCCGGTGACATAGGCGTAGTCATCCCGAGTGAAGGCCCAGGTCAGGCGGAATTGCTGCGCAGCGACTCCGGGCCGCATGATGCACTCCCAGACTCCGTCCCGATCTGAGATCAGGAGGAAGAGTCCCGTGGAGATGTTGCCCGCGCTTGGCGGATTGAAGCGCACGTCCCGGCGAAGGGTCCGCATGGCGCTGGTCACGCCATTTAGCCGACGGATGTGGCGGGGCAGGCCGGTGCTCGGGTCGGCGTTGGCCCGTAGGTCATCGTAAATGTCGGAAATTATCGGAATATTCGGGTCGACAACACCCTGCGTAAACCGGAAGCGATCACCCCCTGGGGCCGAGCCGGGCCGCTGCTCTCGCAGAGTGAACGGTGGCAGTGCCGGCATGGGGGGCGGCGTCACTGTGCCCACTGGCACGGGTCCCATGCTGGTCGTCTCATCGAACTTGTAAGCACCCCGCAGGAAGACGATGCTATCCCCGCCCGGTCGGACTTCCGGCTTTCGATCCGCAACCGATAGGTTGATTGCCGGCCATGATCGGAAGTACTCGGCCGGAGTGGCCGTTCCCGGATAGCTGACCTGCTGTCCACCTACCACCGCCATCGTAGTGGTGTAGTTCTGCTCGTGAGGTAGGTAGGGCGGAAAGGGCCATGCCGCACGTCCGGCAGGACCGTTAGGTATGGGGATCGGTCGGCCCGCCGCATCCGGCCAATAGAGGCGCTGAGCGCTTCGGTAGTTGAGCCGAAGGCCCTGGGCGTTAGTCTGACTGGACCACACCACCACATGGTACCAGCGGATGGGCTGACCGTCAGCCGCTACCTGGCCCGGTAGGTTGGCGACGTAACTGCTGGCATTGAATACACCCGCCTGGTAACGGACCTTGTCCACCACCTCGAGGATACGATTGTTACCGGCATCGGTGATCAGCGAGTGAACTACGTAGATGTCTTCTGCCTGCTGTCCAGTACCTACGCGCTCCACTTCGATCCAGCGCTGGACATCCGTTGGGCCGCTGAGTTTAAGCGTCTCACCCGGCGGCAGGTAGTTGAATGGGTCGAACACATCCGTACATTCCCAGACCACCTTCCCTGCCGGGTTGACCTCCACGGCGCGGTTATTGCCGGTATCCGCCGCCAGCAGGCTCTGCTCCGCGATCTCGGAGGTCTCCTTGCTGCCGGAGAGCGGGTCGGACGGCTGCGGCCCGATCGCCGCGCTACTGCTCAAGAAGATCGAGGTGAGGGAACTGCTGCGGTCGAGCCGACGCACCATAGCGGGACGGTTCAGGCCTCGCTTCTCCGAAAGGATGGCGCGAGCCTGGCCGTTGATCACCGTGTTGCTGAACGCCGGATCAGTGGGGATGGGGAACTCGCTGATGTCGACGCGGTGCTTGACCGTCACATCCGTGGTAGCCAGGGCGTAGCTGTCCCCAGAGGCTTCCACCAGCCGGTTGCTGTCGGCCACCACCACGCTGGGCGAGCTAAAGAACGTAACTCCCAATCGGCTTGTTACAGCCAGCAGTCCCTCAGAAATGGCAGGAGCGGAGTTGCTGATGGTAACGCCGGGGCTATTGGCCAATGCAGCGACGTTACGCAGCCTCCTCAGCGCTGACGGCCCATAGAGCGTAGTACTTCCCATGTTGTAGGCTGCTTGGAATCCCGCTCCACCCTGGGTCGCCGGGAACGACGGATTGACGAGTTTCGGGTCAAGCGGAAGTTCGTGCATGTATCCGCTATCACCCATCAGGTAAATGCGCTGTCCAGCAATCGTCGGTCCCGATAGAAAAGAGTCGAGCGGGGCGGCATCCGGCTGGTAGATCGCGACTACAGGTAGCGGTATCCACGCTTCAGCCGGATTTGTAGTAGTCGGCTCCCCGGTCTGTGCGTTTCGCATTGCCCACTGAATCCGGACAGCGGGCCTGCCACCTGTGTCAACGCCTGACAGCATCCGAACCTGTTCAGGGGTTGCTGCTTGGCTCAGATCCAAGCTGAAGTTCTCCATGTTGAGGAACGTCACCGTGGAAGTATCGGGATCAACCGCAAACTGGTTGGCAAAGCGGCCCCACGGCTGCTGGGTGGACAGTAGGAACGGACTGTTCGGGTTAATGCTCAGGCCATGGTCGGCCATAAGCATGACATCAAGGGCGCGGCTGGCCGTTAGTGCCCCGCCGAAAATGCGGTCGAGTGGCAACTTGAACTTGATGACCGCGTCAGGTTCGATCACATAGGCACGACCAGCCTGGCCCTGACCGCGGGCTGCGAACACGATCCGGTCGCCAGCAGCAGGCGCAGCCGTGAACGCGTAATCTGGGACGTGATTTGCTGGGTCGTTGGGGGTAAAGGACAGGCTGCGGCCTTGGCTTCGAAACTGCTGATACTCAATACTGCGCATCTTCCAGCGGAAGTTGGCCCGCCCCCGCCGGTTCTCGGCAGCGCACATATAACCCTTGCCGGTACCGTAGTAGATCAAGCCGTCTCTGCCTACTGCTACTCCGCCAGCAATTCCGGTTGGCTCAATCTGGTTCTGGACGCCGCCGGTTCCGCGCTCATACGGTGTAGATGGGCTAAACCGGGGACGGATGGTGACGCCGGTCTGGTCCACCTGCTGCGGCAGGATGGAGTAATCTGCAAGATAGACGAACCGATCAAGGTCATAGGTACCGGTTCGGTTAGGGTCCTGGAGCGCCATCGGCGGCGGCGGAAGTTCCACCTGGCCGCTCTGGCCGTTGACAATGGTGCGAAATCCAGTCATCCCTGGGAGAAAGCGTGCGATCACATAGCTTGTGGCCTTGTTGATCACTCGAACTTCGAAGTGCTTGGTGTCATCCCAAAGCTGCTCCTTCAAATTGGGAGCTTGCCCTTGCCCCGGTGTGAAGTTTACTAACCTCTGGCTTATGAATGTCCTCCCGGCGGTGGGGTTGTTCGCGTTCTGGTTTGGATTACCAGGGGGGAACACCAGCGGGTCACCCTTGGTCGCCACAACGAACCCTTCTACTCGTCCGGTCGTATCGCCTTGTTGCTGGCTCGTCGTATCACCCGCAGAGAGCGTAGTCAACAGGACCATCGTGTCGATTGCGCCCGTGGATTGATCCTGAATTTGGGCGACGGTTACTGGTCCAGAGACCTGTCCCATGCGGTTCGCTTCCGTGTTGCCCGGATAGTACCAGTTTGGCGCGAGCCGGCCGTTCGGCGCGACCGTGAAGCCTACGACCTTGCCACTGTCACCGGAACCGAAAGTGCC
>JANPLG010000531.1:0-11773 GCA_031426395.1 Actinomycetes bacterium | reverse complement strand
GCATCATCGTGGCGAACGTGGCGTTCTTCCTTTACCACCTCTCACTCGGGCTTGAGATCGCAGTGCACCACTATGGTCTCATTCCTGCGGAGTTGCTGCGCGGCGTCGATCAAATCTACACCGGCGCCCGCCGTGGATTGCCGCCCGGCATCGGCGTATCCAACCTGGAGCCGGCCTGGGCCACCGTCCTCACCTCGATGTTCTCCCACGGCGGGTGGATGCACATCATCGGAAACATGTGGTTCCTCTGGATCTTCGGGAACAACGTTGAGGAGGCGATGGGCCACGGAAAGTACCTGGCGTTCTACCTGCTGGCGGGCGCGCTGGCGGCCGGAGCGCAGATTCTGACCAGCCTCACGGGGGTCGATACGATTCCGATGGTCGGGGCGTCCGGCGCGGTGGCGGGCGTTCTCGGCGCCTACCTGGTGCTGTTTCCCCGGAGCCGTGTCTACTGCCTGGTGCCCATCGTCTTCGTGCTCACCACCATGGAACTGCCCGCCAAGGTGGTGCTTGGCTTCTGGTTTGTGCTGGAACTGGTGCGGGGCCTCACGGCACTGGGCGTGGAGCGGGCCGGTGGCGTGGCCTACGCCGCGCATGTTGGCGGGTTCATCGTAGGGGTGGTGCTTGGTCGGCTCCTCGGCAAGGTTCACCCGTCCGCCCACGAGCAGCAGTACGCCCCACGCCGCGACTTCCCCGGCGAGTGGCGATAATGCTTCGCCAGTTTAGGATAGTCACGGACAGAGCGAGTGGGCGAATGGGAGCGTGGATGTTGCAAGCCGGCTTTCGCATCGCCGGAGACGCCTAATGATCAGCCAACACAGGCGTGTTTGATCGGGCGAGTGGTCTTCGGCGTCGAGGAACGGCGGGATTGCTAACGGCGTCGCCCGGCATCGGCTGAACCCGATGCCTATCCATGTAAACCCCGCTCTGCGGGCTGAAGTCACCTTACGAGCGCCGTGCTGTACCGGTTCACCGCACCCCATAGGTCGTCATCCAAGGTGGTGTCCGAATCGCGCAAGGTATCCGTGCCCTTCGGGGATCCAGTACCCGGCCCGCGCGCGTGTAACCCATTGCATTCAACGGTTAGCTCCCACCTTTTCCCTGACGCCCATGACACGATCCGCTCTGATCCGTCTAGCCATCCTCTCCCTCCTTCCGCTACTGGGCCTCTCCCACAGTGCCGCAGCAAAGCCGCTCACGGACTGGGAGCTCGACGTCATCGGGAAGCGCATCTGGCAGAACGAGTGCGGTGGCCGCCGGGATGGCCTGACCTCGTGGAATCAGGGGGAGCAGTTCGCGTCTCTGGGGCTTGGGCACTTCATCTGGTTCCCGGAAGGCAGCCGGAGCCCGTTCGACGAGTCGTTCCCCCGGCTGGCGCGCTTTCTTGCCGACGAAGGCGCAGCCGTGCCCGCGTGGGCGCTGGACCGTCCCTGCCCATGGTCAACGCGCGCGGAGTTCCTGGCAGACTTCCGCAGCCCCCGCATGAACGAACTGCGCGATCTGCTGGCGGGGACGGTCCGGCTGCAGACGCGGTTCATTGTCCGCCGGATGGAGGCCAGCCTACCCAAGATGCTGGAGGCCGCGCCCCAGGCGCAGTGCGCGGGCGTGGAAGCCCAGTTCAAGCGAATGCTCACCACCAGCGCGGGCACCTTCGCTGTGATCGACTACGTGAACTTCAAGGGCGAAGGGGTCAAGGAGTCGGAGCGTTACCAGGGCGAGGGCTGGGGATTACTGCAGGTCCTGGCCGGGATGAAGGGCACGGGCGCGGGCGCCGCCAAGGAGTTCGCGGCCAGCGCGGAGCGGGTGCTCATCCGCCGCGTGGAGAACTCTCCCCCAGCGCGCGGGGAGCGACGCTGGCTGACGGGGTGGAAGAACCGGGTCCGCGGCTACGCCCATTAGGTTGAAAATGGAGCACGGATCGACGGATTGGACGGATCGACACGGATCGACAGAGGCACCCAGGTGAGAACCGGAACATCTGATCCGTGTTCATCCGCGTGAACCGTGCGATCCGTGTCAACGGCATCGGCAACCAGAGGCAGGGTTAGATGCGTTGGCGCAGCGGCATGGCGTGGCTCCGTGTGTCTGTTCCCACAAGTCGATGTCCAGGGGTCCGGATGCCGTGGACAGAGAGTAGTCGTCGGGTCGTGCGCGGAATCGACCAATCCCTTCGATTTGTGATTGGTAGCCTTCTGGCGAGGAGCCGGGGTCCCTCCCCATCGCGCCACCCATACGGCTGCGACCCACCGAGAAGGAACGTCCCTGCTGCAAGTCGCAAAGGCTGCTGTCCGCGCTTGCCAGGCTCGTGCGGAGTCCATTTCCAGACGCAGCGGGAACCAGGGATGAAAGCGAACAAAGAGATTCTGATTGTCTTGGGGGGCGCGGTGGTGCTCTCCTCCTACGCGCTCGCTTCCATGCAGGGGGCGGATAAGGGACCGAAAGCCGCAGGCAAGGGCACGGAGAGCCGCACGCAGTGGTCCAGCTATGGCGGCGCGCCGGACGGCATCCGCTACTCCACTCTCACCCAGATCAACCGCTCCAACGTCGGCCAACTGGAGGTGGCATGGAGTTTCGACACGGAGGAAGGGCCAGGCGGCACGCAGGCGCAGCCGCTGGTTGCGGACGGCGTGCTCTACACCACTACCCCGCGCCATAACGCGGTTGCGCTCGATGCCGCCACCGGGAAGCAGCTCTGGCGCTTCGAGTCCGGCGTCACCGGGCGCGGCGCAAACCGAGGTGTCGCCTACTGGGCGAAGGACGGCGACCGTCGCGTCTTCGCATCGGTCCAGCACTGGCTCTACGCCCTCGACGCCAATACCGGCAAGCCGATTGTCAGCTTCGGGACCCAGGGGCGTATCGATCTCCGCGAAGGGCTGGGGCGCGATCCTGCCAAGCAGTCGATCCTTCTCACCACGCCGGGCGTCGTCTACAAGGACCTGCTGATCGTCGGGGGCCGCACCTCCGAGGGGCTTCCCGCCACCCCCGGTGACATCCGCGCCTACGACGTCCGCACCGGCAAGACGCGGTGGTCGTTCCACACCATCCCGCGCCCCGGGGAGTTCGGTTACCAGACCTGGCCGCGCTACGCCTACAAGGTAGCGGGCTCCGCCAACAACTGGGCGGGGATGTGCATCGATTTGAAGCGGGGCCTGGTCTTCGCGCCGACCGGTTCCTCCGCCATGGACTTCTACGGCTCCAACCGGACGGGCGACAACCTCTTCGCGAACACGCTCCTCGCGCTGGACGCGAACACCGGCAAGCGGGTGTGGCATTTCCAGGCGGTGAAGCACGACATCTGGGACCGCGACTTCCCCTCCCCGCCAGCCCTGGTGCGCGTGAAGCGTGGCAACAAGTGGATCGATGCCGTCGCCCAGACAACCAAGTCGGGGCACGTCTACGTCCTGGACCGGACCAACGGCAAGTCGCTTTTCCCCATCGAGTATCGCAATTACCCACCCAGCGACGTGCCCGGCGAAGTCTCGTCCAAGACCCAGCCGCTCCCCACCCGGCCCGCGCCCTTCTCCCGGCAGACGGTGACGGAGGAGATGCTGACCAACCGTACGCCGGAAGCGCGCAAGTGGGCGACAGACAAGTTCCGCACCTTTCACAACGGCGGCACCTTCTCACCGTTCAAGGTCGGCCAGGAGACGGTGCTCTTCCCCGGCTTCGACGGTGGCGCCGAATGGGGCGGCCCGGCCTACGACCCGGATTCCGGCCTGCTCTACGTGAACGCGAATGAGATGGTCTGGACCTCGAGCCTAGCGAAGACCGAGTTCACCAAATCCGGTCGGCAGCTCTACCTCCAGAATTGCGCCAACTGCCACGGCGATACCCTCGCTGGTGCCCCTCCGCAGATGCCATCGCTGTTGAAGCTGGGGCCGAAGTGGAACCTGGCGACCGTCTCCAAGATCACGAAGGAAGGTGCGGGGCGGATGCCTGGCTTCCCCAACCTCACGGAAGCGGACGTGAAGGCAGTGTCGGAGTACGTCCTGAGCGGCGAGAGCAAGCCGATTGAGCCGGACGAGGCCGCCGTGACGCAGCTTGACTACCGCTTCACCGGTTACCACAAATTCCTGGACCAGGAGGGTTATCCGGCGGTTGTGCCGCCGTGGGGCACGCTCAACGCCATCAACTTGAGCACCGGCGAATACGCCTGGAAGGTCCCCCTGGGCGAGTACCCGGAACTCGCTGCCAAGGGCTTGAAGGGTACCGGCAGCGAGAACTACGGTGGGCCGGTGGTCACCGCCGGCGGGCTGCTCTTCATCGGTGCCACCAACTACGACCGCAAGTTCCGCGCCTTCGACAAGAGCAACGGCAAGCTGCTCTGGGAGACGACGCTTCCGTTCTCCGCCAACGCCACGCCGGCGGTGTATGAGGTTGGTGGCCGGCAGTTCGTGGTCGTCTGCTCCGAAGGCTCAAAGGGCCGCCCCACCGACCCGAAGGGGAGCAAGTACATCGCCTTCGCGCTCCCCATGAAGCACTGACGGGTCGGCTCTCAATGGCCAGGCGTACGGCTGCAGGTGGAAAGAGAGACTTTTCCCACCTGCGGCTGTTTGCTCGACAGGTGCTTGCGGGCACACCGTTCCAATGACGTAGCTCATATTCCGGCTACACAACGCGTCCATCACAATAAGAACGGAAGAGGAACTCGCGTGCACACACCCACCAGCACGTCAATGCAGGACTTCTGAAGCTGGGGTGAGCAGGAGAATCGGTGAACGGGACAGCGGGCGAACAGTGGCAGTCGTCTGCCAGGGCCAGCCCCCATTCCTCCACTCGCGATCATCAGAAGCAGCTTGACGACCAAGAATGGGTTGGACTGCGGGAAGAAACGTAATGCGCTCAAGACTACGCCAGATGATCATTCCGGCGCTCACAGCTACAGCCGGTCTACTGGCGGCGACCCATACCGGAGCGCAGGAAGGGCCTCGTAGCTTCACTTCGGCGTTCTTCCCGCGCAGCGGCGAGATGTCCAGCGACGTTCGGAATGCAGTGCTATCCGAGCTGGCCGCGCGCCAACCCGATCCTCAGCATGTGGTGGTGCTGGTCCACGGCTTTGACACCCCCACGTTCCTGAGCGCGGACGAATACTCGGAGGTGGCGCCGCGCGTCCTGTCGGAGTTTCAGAAGCACAACCGGCACGCGGTGGTCTTGGGCGTCCAGTGGGACTCAAATGTCGGTCCTCAGCGCAAGTGGCTGCCCGCCGCGTTCGGCCACCTCGTTTTCCGCACCCTTGGCCTGCGCAAGGTCATCCGCGACCCGTACACCAGCCGCATCCCTATCGCCCGCACGGTGGGACGGACCGGATTTCGTGATCTGCTCTTCAGCGTCTGTGACCGCTTCCCGAACGCCCGCGTCCACGTCTTCTCCCACAGCATGGGCGCGGAAGTGACAGCACATGCCATCAATCCGGAATACACCCCGGCCCCACGCAATAGTCGGGTCGCGTATCCGGGGCGGCCGTTGAAGCTGGACGTGGTCGCGATGGCCGGGGCCGACCTCGACTTCGACTCCGGTGCCCGGAGCAAGCCGGTGAACCCGCAGGCAGCTCCCAACCTGCTCTGGCTCACACTGCCGAAGGTCGGCACCCGCGGCGACAAGGTCCTGAACCTTCGCAAGAAGGTCCGCTCCAAGGCCGCCATCGGCAACACCGTCCCCTCGTTCCGCGAGGACCAGTACGACGCGCTGATCTCCAGCCGTCGCCTCATCTTCGATTCGCGCGAAATCCCGAGCAGCCATGCGCTGACGGAGTACTGGGGCGCCCCGCGCTTGTCACGCATTGTCGCTGCGGCTATAGGTGTTGCGGAACCGGAGCAAAACCCATCCGAACTCCTACGGCGGTGCAGCGCAGTGCTGGCAGCGCAACCCACGGCCGCTGCCATCCAGCCATTCCTGCTCGGCGACGAGACCTCGCCGAAGGTTTACGCCCTGTGGCGGCTGGAACAGCTCCTCTGCGGGAGCAGCAAGCACATGGCCAACGGCTACGCGGAGAAGGTTTTGTCCAACACCCTTCGCGACGCAGCTTGGTGGGACGCCGAGCGGCTGCACACGGAGTGCAAGGTCGTCCAGCAGGGCTATTGGCCGCCGTCGGATGTGGTGGAGGCCGCCCGCAGCCGGAAGCCCAAACATAAAGAACGGAAAGGCGAGGGTAAGATCTCGCACGGCTTCTTCAAGCAACCACTCCCGTCCTACCTGGCAAGCGTCCGGCAGCAGTAAGCCATTCGCGCCATTCCAGAACCTGTGATGGGGGGCATCGCTGAAACTCGAAGCTCTGCCCCCTGTTCGGAAAGTCGCTGGAGAATGGATCGAAGCGAGGCTCGCCTGGTTGGCCGGACCCCGGAAACGGACGCCTACTGCACCATGCTGATGCAGCGGGCTGCCGACGTGCGGCTACCCGCGCTCTTCCAGGAGCAACGCGTCGGAATCGTCTGGCGCACCCCCGAACGCCGTGGCGTCACCACCATCGCCGTCCGCCGGTCGTCGCTTTCGGATGAGGAGCTGCTCTCCATCCTCCGCTACCGGCTGGGTCAGTACGTCCACCCATCCATCGGCATTATCGATCCGCGAATGGTCACCGAGGCGCGGATGGAGCACGAGCCGCTGGAGAACGAATCGCGCTGCGACATCCACTTCCTTTCCGGGATCGAGGAGACGGGGGAAATCCTCTGCTACGCCATATTGCGCGCGTTGCCGTGCCACGAGCTTGGGCTCACGCTGCGTGACCGGGATCGGCCGCTACTGCCCGTGGAGAAGGTAAACGGCTGGGGTGTCTTCAACCGCCTCGAAGTTCTGCCCGACCTTCCCCTCCACACGGTCTTCGAGCTGGGCCGCTACATCAAGAACCACTGCCGCCCATCGGACGACCCCGCTACCCGAGCGCCCACCGAGACGGCCTTGGCCGTGTTCCGCTCCATCGCGGGACCACTCTACGGCGAGGTCCTGGGCTTCGTCGGCGACCTGGAAGAGCGCATCGCCAAGCGGACCCTCGACTTCTTCCACATTCCCACGGTGCTCATCCGCGGGGTGGTCCCTTTCTCACCAGAAGCTTCCTACTTCTTCCCCCGCAACCAGTACTGCACTGTCTACCCCTTCGCGGTCCTGGCGGACGATCTGAAGTCATCCTTGCCGCGCTTCGAGGCCATTGAAGCCGCGTTAACACTTCCAGGCGCAGGCGGTCTCAAGGCGCTCTTCGCCCTCAAGAAGAGCAGCGCGAGCCTGCACAGCAGCCTGGAGCCGGAGGGCGGCCTCGCCCCCCTCACCTCGACCGAACTCCCCGACCAGGGTGGCGAGATGCGCAGCCGTGAGTTGCTCCTGGACATCGCCGCAGACCTCCGCCAGTTCGACGCCTTCACCGAACTCTCGGACTCAGAGATGCGCCTGCTGGGCGGCTTCATGGGACGCTGCTTCTTCAATCCTGGCGATGTGGTAGTTCGAATGGGCGAAAGGGAAGGCGACCTCTACCTCATTGATCAGGGCACCGCCGCTGTCTGGAAGCGGGACCACGATGGCGAACCCGCATTCGTCAACACGCTCAAACGCGGTGACTACTTCGGCGAGATCGCCCTCCTGCACGGCGGCGTGCGTACGGCGGACGTGATCGCCCGCACGCACATGCGGCTCTTCCGCCTGAAGAAGGAAGCCTTCGAGCGCTTCCTCGCAGAATTGGACGAAGTGCGGGAGAGCATCAGCAAGACAGCAGCCTCCCGCCTATAGAACCCGCCGGAGCAAGCCCCGAAAGGGCGTCCCTCAACGACAGCCTCCCCCTTTCGCCCGGCCGGAGCAAGCCCTGAAGGGGCGTACTAAGGTAGCCCTGGGCAACGCCCTGGGTCCGCATGCCCGTAACACATCAAGCCCTGAAGGGGCGTGACAGGTTCTGACCGCACACCCCGCAATGGCGCGGACAGTGCGGACCGCAACCGCAGGACCTCCCCTCCTGACCGGTGAAAGGGCTGATGTTCTTTCGATGGGAGGCATTAACGTTGGTGCGAGACATGAAGAGTCAGGCGGTCCTGGGTATCGCTCTGCTTGCCCTGGTGGCAGCCATTGGCATTGCGACTGCGGCACCTGCCGGGAAGCAGCCGGTTGCCTCACCGAAACCGCAGACCACGGCTCAAGCCGCCACGGTTTCCTATGAGCGCGAGGTGAAGCCGCTCCTTGTGACGCGGTGCTACGCTTGCCATGGAAACGGCACCCGCCTTGGCAACTTCCAGCTCGACAGCCGCGAAGGTCTCCTCACCGGCGGCAACACTCACCCCGTCGTGTCCCCCGGCAAGGGTGCCCAGAGCTACCTGATCAAGCTGGTGTCCGGCCAGGTCCCCGGCAAGATCATGCCGGTCAAGGGTCCCCGCCTCACCCCGGCGGAGGTCGGCCTCCTCACCCGGTGGATCGACCAGGGTGCCAGCTACGGCGCGGAGAAGACCGCCAGCGAGTGGAAGCCGCTCATGGAACTCCGCCGGCCCGCGCTGCCGCAGGTCGCCGGGGTCACCCACCGCCTCGACCGCCTCCTCCACCCATACCTCGCGAAGCAGCGACCCGCTACTCGGACCTCATCCGCTACTCCCGTGGTGGATGACCGCACCTTCGCCCGCCGCACGTATCTCGACATCATTGGGCTGCTCCCCTCTCCGGAAGAGCTACAGGCCTTCCTTGCCGATCCTGCCCCGAACAAGCGCGCCCGCCTCGCAAAAGCGCTCCTCGCGGACAACAAGAACTACTCGGAGCACTGGCTCACCTTCTGGAACGACGCCCTCCGCAACGACTACGCCGGCACCGGCTATATCGACGGGGGCCGCCTCCAGATCACTGGCTGGCTCCAGGAAGCGCTCTTCACCAACAAGCCGTACGACCGCTTCGTGGCGGAGTTGGTGAACCCCACGCCGCAGTCGCTTGGCTTTGTGAAGGGCATCGTCTGGCGCGGGGTGGTCAACGCCAGCCAGACGCCGGAGATGCAGGCAGCGCAGAACATCTCCCAGGTCTTCATGGGCGTGAACCTGAAGTGCGCCTCCTGCCATGACAGCTTCATCGGCAACTGGAAGCTCTCCGATGCCTACGGTATGGCGAGCATCTACGCCGATGCGCCGCTCGAGATGGTCCGCTGCGACAAGCCGCTGGGGAAGGTGGCGCCCGTCAAGTTCCTCTACCCGGAGCTGGGCCAGATCGATGGCTCGCTGCCGAAGGCAGAGCGACTGGCCCGGCTGGCAGAGGTGCTCACCTCCAAGAGCAATGGCCGACTGGCGCGCACGCTGGTCAACCGCATCTGGGGCAAGCTGATGGGCCGGGGCCTGGTGGAACCAGCCGACGAGATGGACAGCCGCCCCTGGAGTCCCGAAGTGCTGGACTGGCTGGCGGCCGACTTCGTCGATCACGGCTGGGACGTGAAGCACCTCATCGAGACGATCGTCAGCTCCCGCGCCTACCAGATGCCCTCAGTAGGTCTTCCCTCCGAGGGGGCCGCGTTCGTGTTCCGCGGTCCGGTAGTGAAGCGCATGACGGCGGAGCAGTTCGTGGACGGCGTCTCCCAGCTCACCGGCGTCTGGGCCCGGCCTGCGGTGCAGTTCCGCATCAACAAAGGCAATGTCGGGCTTCCCGGGGATGGCCGCGCGCAGATCAAGTTCCAAACGAAGCCGATGCGCACCGGATCGGCGGAGATCGATGTGGATGTCACCGGAGCCGACTTCCTCTTCCTCATCGCGACCGACGCGGGCAACGGAGGGGCCTCGGACTGGGCGGACTGGGTCGAGCCGCGCTTCATCGGCCCGGACGGCGAGAAGCGCCTCACCGACCTGAAGTGGCGCTCCGCGACCACCGGCTACGGCGAGATCCGGATCAACCGGAATGTGATCGACAAGCCGCTGAAGCTGGGCGACCGCACCTTCGAGAACGGCCTGGGCACGCACGCGGACTCCGTGATCACCTACCCCATTCCGCCCGGTACCACCCGCTTCCGCGCCCTGGCTGGACCGGACACCGGTGCGGTGGAGCAGAACCCGGCCGCCGCCACCTCCGTCCGCTTCTTCGTGGTGACGGGCGACCGGTCAGCCATCGAGACCCGGCAGGCACTGGCACTGGCCGACCCCCTCACCCGCGCCCTCGGCCGTCCCAACCGGGAGCAGGTGGTTACGCAGCGGTCGCCGGTCGCCACCACGCTTCAGGCCCTGGAGCTCACCAACGGCACCACCCTCGCCGGCATCCTCGCCCGTGGCGCAGAGCGTGCGGCCACTGAGAGCACCAGCCCCGCCGATGTGGTCGACCGCCTCTACCAGCAGGCCCTAAGTCGTCGACCCACCGCCTCAGAGCGGGCAGCAGCGCTGGAGTTGGTCGGCACCCCCCTCGCCCGAGAAGGCATCGAGGACCTCCTCTGGGCGCTAATCATGCTCCCGGAGTACCAGCTCTATTGACCTCCGTATCCAGAGACAAACCGACGCTAATTGCCCTCGCCTTTGCCCTTTAGCCTTTAACTTTTCACCTCCCATGCCCAACCGACGAGACTTCCTGAAGACGGCTTCCGCAGCCACCCTTTCCGCTCTGGCGGCCGGTTCGCCCCGGGAGCTGATGGCTGCGGAAGCGCAGACGCTCTACCGCCAGAAGGCGACCGCCGACACGGTGATCGTGCTCTGGATGGGCGGCGGCATGGCGCACACGGAGACCTTCGACCCCAAGCGCTACACGCCGTTCACAGCCGGAATGGCACCGGACCTGGTGCTCTCCACCTTCCCCTCCATCCCCACCAAGGTGGACGGCATCCGCTTCTCGGAAGGGCTGGAGAAGGTGGCGGATGTGATGGATCGGGGCACCCTCATCCGTACCTACCAGGCGGGCGACCTCGGCTTCATCCTCCACTCGCGGCACCAGTACCACTGGCATACCGGCTACGCGCCACCGCAGACCGTCGCGGCCCCGCACCTCGGGGCGTTCATCGCCCGCACGCTCGGTCCAAAGAACGAGGCGATGCCGCCGTTCATCAACATCGGCCAGCGCTTCGATGTCGGCGAGGGTGAGGAGCTCAAGTCGTTCACCACGGCGGGCTTCCTGGGCAGCCAGTGGGGACCGTTCAACCTGCCTTACCCGGAGCAGGCGATGGAAGCGGTCCGCCCGCCCAAGGGCATGAGTCCCTCCCGCTTTGAGAACCGCACCCGGTTCTACAAGAAGCTGCTCCAGGACAGCCCCGTGATGCGTCACGGCAGCGAGTACCAGAAGGAGTCGCTGCTGCGCTCCCTCGACAGCGCCCACCGCCTCCTCAGTTCTCCGGCATCGAAAGCGTTCGACCTGAACCTGGAGCCGAAGGAGTCGTACGACCGCTACAACACGGGCCGCTTCGGGCTGGGGTGCCTTCTCGCCCGGCGACTGGTGGAGGGCGGCGCGCGCTACATCGAGGTGACAACGGAGTATGTCCCCTTCTTCGGCTGGGACACTCACGACAATGGGCACACCCGCCTGCGCGAGATGAAGCGGCTCATCGACGCGCCCATTGCCCAACTGGTGCTGGATCTGGAGCAGCGCGGGCTGCTCGACCGCACCCTCATCGTCCTCGCCAGCGAGTTCAGCCGCGACATGATGACCGAGGGCAAGCCGGACAACCAGGTGAAGAACCAGGTCGAGGTGCCGACCGTCATCAACGACCCCAAGCACTACGGCATGCACCGCCACTTCACGGATGCAGGCTGTGTGCTGATGTTCGGCGGCGGCGTCAAGAGGGGCCACCTCCACGGCCTCACGGCGGACGAGCGCCCGTGCAAAACCATTGAGAAGCCGGTCATCATTGAGGACCTGCACG
>JANPLG010000530.1:0-5328 GCA_031426395.1 Actinomycetes bacterium | reverse complement strand
CCCCCCCCCCCGGCCTCCGGAGTGCGGACTGCTGACTGCGGACTTCGGATTGCGGACTCGGGAGTGGGGAGTGGTGAGTGGTGATTGCGGAGTGCGGAGTGCGGAGTGCGGAGTGCGGAGTGCGGAGTGCGGAGTGGGATTCAGGTTGGCGGGATGCGTAAAGGGTGCCCATCGCTCCATCGTTCCATCTCGATCTGACCGGTCAACCAATGGCGCATGGCACCCTGCCGGCGACTCTGTGGCGGATGGCGATTGCGACGGGGGGCGACGGTGCGGCGGAATCTCACACCGCCTACCGTGATCGAACGCAGCGCTGAGGCTGCTGGCTATGATGTGTGGCAGACGACCGGTCCGACCACTCAGTGCCATTCGTCAAGCCGAGATGAACTGGATGCGCTCCAGGATGAAGTCGTCGCAGAGGCTGTAGCCGGGGAAGGGGGAGACCTCAATGGTGATGCGGTGGATTCCGGCATCGACCGGTGGCAGAAGGGTCAGTTCCGTCCGGTCGGAGCCGATCCGCCCGATCAGCACCCGGTCGAAGTAGACTGGGTGGCTGGAGATTTCGCGGACCGATTCGTCGCCCAGGATCTGGACGCCCTTGCAGATCAGGATCAGCTTCCGGTCCGTTAGGACGCACTCGGGCACGCGGAAGTCCTGACCAAAGAGCATCGTGGCGTTCTTGCCATCCCCCATCGGGAGCTGGCCATCAAAGAGAGTGACTTCCATCTTTTCAATTTCGAATTTCGAGTTTCGGATTTCGGATTGAGAAGGCGGGTTGGCTGGAAACCCGTGTGGACGGCGGCCAATCCGCATCCCGCATTCCGCATTTCGAAATGAGAATCTAGCGCCCGCTGAAGTGGTCCTCGTCCGTGCGGCCGAGGTGGTGGAGTTGGTGCTGTGCGTAGGGGTTGTTCGCGCGCGTGGGCTGCTGGCTCTTGACGTGGCCATCCGCGTACAGCACATTGGCTGTCTCGTTGTGGCGGAAATGGACCACGGCGTAGTTGTAGGTGACGGTGCTGGACGGCGGCCAGATGGTGAGCGTCTCCCGGATGGTGCCGCTGGGAGCGTGGTAGTTGGCACTGTCCGCGAAGACCGCGCAACTCGTCGGCTTCTCGATCCCCGCCTCGGAAAGACCCGCCTGGCCGAAGTTGCTGGTCAGGTAGTTTACGTTGTAGCCGTAGCCCGCCGTGGCCCCACCGTAGACCGGCAGCCCGGTGAAGCTGGGACACTTCTGGATGTCCGTGTTCTTGATGTACGGGTAGAGCAGCCCTTCCTGCTTGTAGACCGTGTTGGGGGTGGTGCTGGCATCCACGCGGCCAAACCAGTAGGTCGGCGTGAGGTACCAGTGCTGGAAGTAGAGGCCATCATGGTCCTGCACGTACATTTGAACCGCGACGCCAAGCTGCTTCAGGTTGCTACGGCAACTGGTCTGCCGGGCCGCTTCCCTGGCGCGGGCGAAGACGGGGAAGAGGATGGCGGCGAGGATCGCGATGATGGCGATCACCACGAGCAGCTCGATGAGCGTGAATGCGCGGCGGGCAGCGGGTCGGCCGGCGAACGGGTTGAGCCTGTCGATCGTACGGAGCACGGGTTGGTCCTTTCATAGGGAGAGGCATGTCCGCGCTTTCGACCGGTTCCCGCTCTGCCTGGCGGCGGAGCAGAAACAACAAACGCCTCACTCCCTGAAAGGAGCGAGGCGCGGATCGGAAGGGCGCTGCCTCTCCGGCTTGGTGAAAGGAACGTCACAGATGGAGGTTCCGCCGAAGGTTCAGGCGCACGTGTCCATCCGGCCTCTTTGTTCCGAAGAGGTGTCGGTCAGAAACTCCCAAGTGCAGGTCTCCTGGCTCACGGATCCTAGCTTCCCGCGCCTTCTCCCATTTCTGGAATGGCGATTGCGGGTGGCTCCCCGATGACAGTGGCGGCACCGCGCCGGATTCTAACCGGCTTCCCTATTCTCCCTCGCAACTCCGGCCGAGCCGGCTACCACGAAGGGCACACTTAAGAGCACGCGTCTCATGCAGTTGTCAACTTCGAAAAGCTTATACCACAGGCGGGGGAGGGGTGGAAGTCTGAATTCAAAATGCAGAATTCAGAATTCAAAGTCTCGCAGGTAGAAGGACTGTCGGCCTGACGGATGCGAGCGTGCCTGGGGAATGACCGGTTGGGAGTCATCCTCGTTGACTTGGCGCATCTGCCAAGGACTCGTTCTCAAAATGTCTGGCGTTGCGTGCGAGGGCAGGTCGTTGGCGCAAGGCTGACGGGGTGGGGAGGCGCTCTCCTGCGGTTACCGCTGGGCCTTGCTGGCCTGGAATGCCTCGGCAAGTTGCTTCGTCCACTTCGCGGCGAGGAGCGCCACGGTCTTCTGCTTCTCCACGGAGGCATCGCCGGGGGAGACCACGGCGACGAGGTCGCCATTGAGCAGCACGCGGATGCTCTTACCCCGCACTTCCGAGGTCACCTTGCCCACCGCCCCACCCAGGTACTTGTTGATCACGTCCATGGCATAAGACGCGCGATCTTCCGGAGACTGGATGCCGAGGGGCGTACGGAAGAAGAAGCAGGTAAAGGTGCCGCAGTAGACGGGGGCGCGGGGAAGGATTGCGGGAGCGGGCGCGCCTGGCGTGGGTGCCGCTGGGCCGGTTCCGGTTGCCGGAGCACTCGGCGCGGCGGGAGTGGGCTTTGCGGCGGTCTTAGCGGGGGCTTGCGCGCGGCCCGCCAAGGGCAGCGACGCGAGGCAAAGTGCCAGCGGGACGAACAGGGATCGAAGGTGCGCCATCAACTACTTCCTCTTACTCGCGATCTGGCTGCGCCGGACCGGTCTTCGTAAGCGGATTCTCGGCAGCCGCCCCCAGGGTTTCCACGCTCCTAACGATTGAGATCCCGCGACACTCTACTACCCGTGCCTTGGACCGCACTTGTGCGGGAGCGACGCGCACCCTGGTGCCGCAGTGGCAAGGGGATGCAGCTTCGGTCACCGGAAGCCCCAACTTTCTAACGAAGATCCGACTTCACTCAGCCCGCTCGCTGTCGGCCTGTCTGCGAGCGACTATCATTCCCCAGCGCGCACGGCGCTGATCTCCCAGACCTTCTCACGGTAGAGATCGGTCCAGAAGGTGAGCGCCGGACCGGAGTAGCGGTCCAATTTGGCATCGCCGAAGCACCAGCGAACGGCGGCGTGCGTATCCCGCAAGATGGCGTCGCTGCGGGCCTCACCGAAATGGGGCACGTGGACCGTGAAGGTGCCGTTTGGAAGGAGCACGCGGTGCGCCTCGACCACCAGCAGGGGGAGCACTTCCAGGTAGAGGTGTAGCACGAACCCGCAGTGCACCTGGGAGAAGACCTGGCTACGGAACGGCAGGAAGGAGAGGACTTTCCCTGTCTCCACCGACCCTGCGGGCCGAACCTCCGCGCCGACGCGCTCGATGCCATCCGGAAGCGGTGAAAGCCGGCCGGATTCGACCATCCCTGAGGTGATTAGCGGGTCCATGGCGACCCTGCGGATGGCGGCGTCGCTCGGGAGCGCGCACCACCGTTCGGCTTCGAGGCCGCTGCCGATATCGAGCCGCCATTCCATCAGACGCTCATCAGGAGGGTAAGGCCACCGCTAACGATCCCAATGACCGCCGCCGCGAGCACATCCGATAGAAAGTGGACGCCCACGTACACCCGGCTGTACCCAATGACCGCCGCCAGCAGGTAGAGCGGCACCGCAGCCAGGGGGAAGTGCCACGCCAGCAGGGTCACCAGCGCGAAGGTGGTGGCCGTGTGACCGGACGGGAACGACCCATGCCGCGTCACCGGCGCGAGGAACCGCACCTCCGTGTGGGCAATGGGCCGCATCCGCTTCACGCGCCGCTTGATGAGGTGCACCAGCGCCGTTGAAAGAAGGAAGGCGACCAGCGTGGCCCACCAGAGGTTCTTGCCCATCGGGGCGTCCCGCTGGACCCAGCAGAGCGCCAGGACCAGGGGAAGCTGAATCCCTCCCAGGCCGAGGTGCGTCAGCTTCGGCAGCAGAAAGTCGAGCAGTTGGTGCGTGGCCCGGCGGTTGATGAAGTCGAAGACCCGGATATCCAGGGGGCTGGGCGTGCGCATGGAAGAAGCTGCCGAGGTTCAGGCGAGGAATTCAGGGAAGGGGTCGTGAACCGTTCGGCGGAGTCACGAGATCGGGCGGAGCGCTCCGCCATGGATTGAAATGCCACGGAAGGCCTCCGCGTTGGAAGCCCTTTCCAACTCTGACCAATCGCAGATTTGAACCATCTTATGAGGCGCGTGCATCGTGCCGCAAGGTGAATGTCGGCCCACTTCAGCCTCCCACGCTTCGACAGACCAGGCTTCTATGGAACAACGCGTCCGCATCGGCGACATTGAACTGAACATCCTCCAGGCTGGTGCCGGACCGGACCTCTTGCTGCTCCCTGGTCTGGGTGCAAACCTGCACGTCTGGTACCCGCAGCTCCGAGCGCTTTCCTCATCCTTCCGCGTGACGGCGGTTGATACGCGCGGGCACGGGCGGTCGTCGCGGTCGGCGGGACCCTACACGGTGGAGCAGCTTGCCGGAGACGCGGCGGCGCTGATCCGCACCCTCGGCCTCGCTCCGGCGGCCGTGGTGGCGAGTTCCATGTCGTGCCTGACCGCCATTGAGTTGGCGGTGACCGCGCCGGAGTTGGTGAGCAGCCTGGTGCTGGTGGGAGGCTTCCCCGCCCTCACACAGGCGGGCAAGGATCGGTTCGAGGAGCGCGCCCGGCTCGCTCAGAACGGCGGGATGGAAGAACTGGCCGACCTCGTGGTTGCGGGCGCGCTGGGGGCGACCACGCACCGGACGCAGCCGGCGCTTGCCGGGCTTTTCCGCGCCTCCGTGATGGCCAACGATCCGGATGCCTACGTCGCCTCGATCCGCGCCATCCAGAGCGGCGATGTCACCGCCCGCCTGCCGGAGGTCCGCTGTCCCACACTCGTGCTGCTGGGCGATGAGGAGCAGGTCGCCCCACTCGCTATGGCCCGGAAGCTGGTCGCCGGAATCCCGGGAGCGCGTCTGCGCGTGCTGCCGCAGGCAGGCCACCTTCCCTTCATGGAGCAACCGGCAGCCTTCAACGCGGCGCTGGTTGAGTTCCTGACCGTCGAGGCGGGGGCGCATCGGTCCGCATGAACGACCTCGCCGCAAATGGCTCGCCTCTGGCTCTGGGTGTCGTCAGCAACGTCTGGAGCGCCCTGCTGCCCGGTTCCTCGCTCGTGGAGCAGTGCCAGCGCGCCGCAGAGAGCGGCTTCCAGTACGTGGAACTGCGGCAACGCGCCCTGGGCGAGTGCGAATCGCTTGCGGCGGAAGGCCCG
>JANPLG010000529.1:0-4473 GCA_031426395.1 Actinomycetes bacterium | reverse complement strand
CAGGCGGTCAGTCGAACAAAATGCATGGTATCTAGCGTTCATTGTTTTTATGGGGGGGGCGACTACACCATCACCGAAGGTCGTTTCGACGCTCCGCGCCGTGCCCCGAAGGAGAGCGTCGGTTGTTGCGCCGTCTTCGCCCTCCCTCAGGACGGGCATCCCTTGCGTGATCTTGCAATGGATGTGCCTGATGCAGACCGCTGGTCGAAGTGTAAGGCTGCAAGTGTTCATGTTTTATGGGGGGGGGGGTGAGGGGACTACTTGGTCCTTGAGTGTAATTCAGAATGCAGAATGCAGGTGGTCGCAGGTGGGGTGGCTTTGGGCCGTAGGGTGCGAACGTGCTGGGCAGGATTCAGGGTTCGGGGTTCAGTCTTGGGCGGAGGGGTAGCGGGCAATGGCCTTCATGATCATGGCGTCTCGACCGGTGGCGGTGTCTGAATCTGGGTCTGGCGATGAGACCGGCTGAGCTTGCGCCGGTCTCTACTCCGCAGGAAGGTCGCTGCTGTTACGAGAAGTGCTATCCATTGGCGGTCGCTTCCTCGCCTAGGTGGGCGGGAGTGGGCCCGAGTCGCTGGGTGTCGTTCTGCCTGCTGGAAGCGAGGTGCGCCGGATGGACCCAATGGACTCGATGCCGGATAAGAAGTCGCTCAACGAGACGGAGATCCGCACGCGGTTCATCACTCCGGCCATCTGCAAGCGTTGGAGCGTCTCCAGCCAGGTGCGGGAGGAGTTTCAGTTCACGCGCGGCCGCGTGATCGTTCGCGGCAAAACCGTAAAGCGGGGCAGCAGTAAGAAGGTCGACTACCTCCTCTTCTACAAGCCCGGCATCCCGCTGGCGCTGGTGGAGGCGAAAGACAATCACCATTCGCCGGGCGAGGGGATGCAGCAGGCCCTCGACTATGCCGAGTCGCTCGACATCCCGTTCGTCTACACGTCCAACGGCGATGCCTTCGTGGAGCATGACCGCACCGGGCACGCCTCTCCCGTGGAGCGGGAGATTCCCCTGGACCAGTTCCCAGGTCCGGAGGAGCTCTGGGCGCGCTACGCCGCCGCCAAGGGCCTGACGGCGGAACAGGACGCCGTCTCCACGCAGGATTACTACGACGACGGCTCCGGAAAGACGCCGCGCTACTACCAGCTCATCGCGATCAACCGCACCGTGGAAGCCGCAGCGCAGGGGCGGAACCGGTTGCTCCTGGTGATGGCCACCGGCACCGGCAAGACCTACACCGCCTTCCAGATCATCTGGCGGTTGTGGAAGTCCGGCGCCAGGAAGCGGATTCTCTTCCTGGTGGACCGCAACATCCTGGCGGACCAGACCAAGACCAACGACTTCAAGCCGTTCGGGAAGGCGATGACGAAGATCACCAAGCGGCAGGTCGACAAGTCGTTTGAGATCTACCTGGCGCTCTACCAGGCGGTCACCGGGACCGAGGAGAAGGACAACATCTACCGGCAGTTCTCGCCGGGTTTCTTTGACCTGGTGATTGTGGACGAGTGCCACCGGGGCAGCGCGGCGGAGGATGCCGCGTGGCGGGAGGTGCTGGAGTACTTCTCCTCCGCCACCCAGATTGGGTTGACGGCCACGCCGAAGGAGACGAAGGAGGTCTCCAACATCCACTACTTCGGGGAGCCGCTCTACACCTACTCGCTGAAGCAGGGCATTTCGGATGGCTACCTTGCGCCCTACAAGGTGGTGCGCATCGGCATCGACCGGGACCTGGAAGGGTGGCGGCCGGAGGCGGGCAAGCTGGACAAATTCGGTCAGCTCATTGAGGACCGGGAGTATGGCGAGGCGGACTATGACCGCACGCTGGTGCTGGAACCGCGCACGGAATTGGTGGCGGCCCGCGTCACCGAGTTCCTCACCGCGACCGACCGCTTCTCCAAGACCATCATCTTCTGCGAGACCGTGGAGGCCGCGGAACGGATGCGTCAGGCGCTGGTGAACGCCAACCCGGACCTGGCGGCGCAGGATAGCCGCTACGTCATGCGCATCACCGGCGACGATGACATCGGCAAGGCGCAATTGGACAACTTCATCGACCCGGAGAAGACCTATCCGGTGATCGCCGTGACCTCGCAGCTGATGTCCACGGGGGTGGACGCCCAGACTTGCAAGCTGATTGTGTTGGACAAGCGCATCCAGTCCCCCACCGAGTTCAAGCAGATCATCGGGAGGGGCACCCGCATCAATGAGGAGTACGGCAAGCTCTACTTCACCATCATGGACTTCCGCCGGGCGACGGCGCTCTTCGCGGACCCGGACTTCGACGGCGATCCGGTGCAGATCTATGAGCCGGGCGAGGGTGATCCGGCGGTTCCACCCGAACCCTATCCCGAGCCGTGGAACGAGGATCAAGGCGAGGGGGAGGGCGGCGGGCTTCCACCGGATTGGGACGATGCTGAATTTGGAGAGGGAAAGCTGGGGGAGGGGAAGCCGGGGAAGTACTACGTTGATGACGTGGCGGTGCGGGTCATCAGTGAGCGCGTGCAGTACCTGGGAGCGGACGGGAAGCTGATCACGGAGTCGCTCAAGGACTACGCCCGCAAGACGGTCCGCAGCTCCTATGCCTCCCTGAGCGAGTTCCTCACGGCATGGACCGCTACGGAGCGCAAGCTCACCATCCTGGATGAACTGGCGGAGCGGGGCGTCTTCTTCGATGATCTGGCGGCGCAGTTGGGGCGGCCAGACCGACCGGGGACGGAGTTGGACCCCTTCGATCTGGTCTTGCACGTTGCCTTTGATCAGCCGCCCCTCACGCGGCGGGAGCGCGCGGAGAACGTCCGCAAGCGCAACGTCTTCGGGAAGTACGGGGATCAGGCGCGGGCGGTGCTGGAGGCCTTGCTGGACAAGTATGCGGATACCGGCTTGAAGAGCGTGGAGTCGATGGATATCCTGAGGGTCCGCCCGCTGCGGGAGTTGGGCACTCCACTGGAGATCCTGCGGCTCTTTGGCGGCAAGGAGCAGTACCTGACCGCCGTGCAGGAGCTGGAGTCCGCGTTGTATAGCAAGGAAGGCTAGTGGGCGGTCAAGTTGGCGTTGTTGCTGATGCTGACCCGAGGTCCAGTGCTACTTTCGCCCTTCCAGGGCTCTCATTCTCTTCTCACACTTGGTTCCAGGGGCTCGCGCCCCTGGCTATAGACTTCCGCCCTTCCAGGGCTCTGAATCCACGACACCCGGTCGAGTTCCCGAAGGCCCAATCAGGACCTTGCGCTTACGACGTTCTAATGGTCAGCCAATGGATCCCGAAACTGGCTTCGTGACCCCAGTCGGCTTTAGCCGGCTTACCAAAGAGACAGCCCGGTTCCCTTCAGGGCTGGGCGTGCAAACTACGGATCACGCCGCGACAAGACGTGAGCAGTCCAGTTGGCCCAGATTCCCAGTTCCGCCGATGTCACCGCGCCTGGTGGCGGGCCCCTTCACCCTCAACCCTTCTGCCTTGACGGAGTATTAGCGCATGCCCAACGTCTCCACCCTGGTGAAATCGATCCAGGACATCATGCGCAAGGACGCGGGCACCTATGGGGATGCCCAGCGGCTGGAGCAGATGGGGTGGATGTTCTTACTCCGCATCCTGGACGCCCGCGAGAGCGAGTTGGAGGCGCTTCAGGACCACTACCGCTCACCGCTGCCGGAGCCGTACCGGTGGCGCAACTGGGCGGCGGATGAGGAGGGGATGACCGGGGACGCGCTGCTCCACTTTGTGGACGGCCGGCTGCTACCGGGTCTGGAGGCGCTTCCGGGGACCGACGAGATGGCGCGGCTGGTCCGCACCACCTTTGCGGACGCCAACAACTACATGAAGAACGGCACGTTGATGCGCCAGGTGATCAACAAGATCAACGGCATCGACTTCAACGCCACGGATGACCGCCACATGTTTGGCGACATCTACGAGAAGCTGCTGAAGGACCTCCAATCCGCGGGCAACGCCGGCGAGTTCTACACGCCCCGCGCCGTCACGCAGTTCATTGTGGAGCAGGTGAACCCCCGCCTGGGCGAGCGCGTGCTGGACCCCGCCTGCGGCACCGGCGGCTTCCTGGTCTGCGCCATTGAGCACCTGCGGAAGCAGGCGCGCACGGAAGCGGATGAACGCACCCTTCAGACGAGCTTCTCCGGCATTGAGAAGAAGCACCTGCCGCACGTGCTCTGCATGACCAACCTGCTGCTGCACGGCATTGACGTGCCCTCCACGGTCCGGCATGACAACACCCTCTCCCGCCCGTTGCGGGACTGGACCCTGGCGGAGCGGGTGGATGTCATCGTCACCAACCCACCCTTTGGCGGGATGGAGGAGGACGGGATTGAGGCGAACTTCCCGACGGAGTTCCGCACCCGCGAGACGGCGGACCTCTTCCTGGTCCTCCTCATGCGGCTGCTCCGGGACCGGGGCCGCGCCGGGCTGGTGCTGCCGGATGGCACCCTCTTTGGCGAGGGCGTGAAGACGCGGATCAAGGAGGCCCTCCTGA
>JANPLG010000528.1:0-20477 GCA_031426395.1 Actinomycetes bacterium | reverse complement strand
ATGTAACCTGGGGTAGCCTAGGCCCTTGTGGCCGTGGGTCTACCGTGCTCCCAAGGGGGACGCGCCACGTCCAGCCAGGTGGATGGACCCCCCTGCGGTCTCCTGCGAACCACGCGCACCTAGGCGCTAGGCTACCGGCTTGTTCGTGAGAATTACTGAGGTTGCCCAGATCCAGGAACCCACCCTTCCGTGGGAGAGGGAGCGCTCGGCAGCAAGCTTCCCGACTAGAATAAGGCGGTCCAACGGTTCCTTGCCGACCCGTGACCTCTCCGACACCTAAGATGATGGGCAGTTCTGTAGACTGATGCCCGCCGCATTGGTTGCTAGGAGCCTCGATGTCCGAGTCGAATGAAGCCATACCGCCCGTTTCTCGCCGCCGACTACTCCAGACGGGAGCCGCCGGGTTGGCAGCGCTCAACGTGGCAAGCCGCGCTGAGGCACGGTCAACCGAGGGCGAGCCGGGAACACGCGGCTCTGCCAAGCGACTGATCTTCATTCTCTGCACGGGCGGCCCTTCGCAGTTGGACACCTGGGACCCGAAGCCGAACGCTCCGCGCGAGATCCGCGGACCCTACCGCGCCATCGGCACTGCGGTGGATGGCCTCCAGTTCTCCGAGACCCTGCCCCGCCTCGCCCGCCTCGCCGACCGCTTCGCCGTGGTCCGCTCCGTCCACTCCGATTTCCCCGCGATCCATGAGGCGGGGCTTCAGGCGGCGCAAACGGGCCGATTCGTACCGCAGGGAGACTCCTGGCCGCATTACGGCGCAGTCCTTGCATCCCAGGCGCCAGGCCCTGGCTTCACGCCCGCCTTCGTCACGCTGCCGCGTCCGCTCCTGGACACCGGCCTGGCCGGTTGCCGGGGCGAGTCCGCCGGTCTCTTGGGCTCCGCCTTCGCGCCGACGCACACCCTCGGCATGCCAGGCGAGGATCGGGTCGCGTTCGCTCCAATGGGTTCGATGCAGGCTTCCGCTTCCTCCACCTTCTGTGCCGTGAGCGAGGGCCAGCCGTCCTCGCAGGATGGCACGAGCCTCGACCTCTCCCGCGAGCCGGGGAAGCTCCGGGGCCGGTACGGCCGGCACGCCTTCGGACAGAGCCTGCTCACGGCCCGGCGATTGGTGGAAGCGGGGACCCGGTGCGTGGTGGTGAACCAGTTCGACACGCTCTTTCACCAGCACACTTGGGACTGCCACGGCTACCCGGACCTCCCCACCCGCGTCTCCGACCTGCGCGATCAGGTCGCCGCCCCGTTCGACCAGGGTGTCTCCGCCTTGCTGGAGGACCTCCAGGAGCGCGGACTCTACGAGGATACCCTGGTCTGCTGCTTCGGTGAGTTCGGCAGGACGCCGCAGATCACGGAGACGGGTGGACGGGATCACCATACCGGGTGCTGGTCCGTCATGCTGGGCGGCGGCGGCATCCGGGGCGGGACCGTCATCGGCGCCTCCGACGCCCACGCCGCCGCCCCCTCGGAGCGACCGGTGACCCCAGCCATGCTTGCCGCCACCGTTTACCGCGCCCTCGGGGTGTCGCTGGAAGCCCCGATGGTGGGCGCGGATGGCAAGCGGGTTCCGCTCCTGCCCGCCGGCGCGGCACCCATTCACGAGCTACTCTCCGTGCGGTAAGCTAACGGCAGAGGATTCTGCATCATGTCCGTCGCCATCACCGCCCACATTCCAGAGCGCAGCGCCGAGTACCTCAAGCAGCGCGCGAGCGAACTGCGTCTTCCAATGGATACCGTGCTAGCGGTGCTACTGGAGGAGTCGCGACGGATGACGGAGTTCCCTCGGATAACCTTTGTGGACCGTGCAAGCGGTCGCACAGCTTGCGTCCAGAGGGGACTGGACGTGTGGGAGTATGTCATGGTGGCACGTGACTACGGCTTTGAAGCGGGAGCCGTGGCGGACCACCTGGGGCAGCCGATCCAGGACGTCGAGGCGGCGTTGGCCTACTACCGTTCCTATACCGATGACGTGGATAGTCGGCTCCGCCTGGATGCTTCGGAGGAAACTCGTGATCGGTCGCGGGCCTGAGCAGTGAAGAGCAAAGTCCTGGCGATCACCTGGCGGGACCACGGCAGGTGAAGTTTCTCCTCGACGTCCATTTCTCGCCGCGGCTTGTCCAGCAGTTGCGTGACCAAGGTGCAGACGTAGAGCACGCGTCGGAGCGTGGTCAGTCCACTACGGCAGACGAGGAACTCTGGCGCTCAGCGGTAGCTGAGGACCGGGTGATGGTCACCTATAACCGGAAGGACTTCCTATTGATCTACGAGCAGTTCTGGCACTCTGGCTTTCAGCATCCTGGACTAATCATCTTCAATCATGCCACCTTCAACCAGAAGGACCTTGGATCCCAGCTTCGCGCGCTCCTGGAAATCCGGGAGGAGCGTGGCGACCTCACGGATCAGGTGGTCTTTCTGGCTCCTGGCAGGTCGTCCTGATGCGTCCTGAGCTGATCGCCGATCCGTGCTGCTTCGTGTGCGGGCCGGAGAACGGAGAGGGGCTTCAGGCTCGCTTCCAGTGCTCGGAAGGCAAGGCAACCGGCCGCTACCAGCCCCGTGACACCCATCGCGGCTATGCCGGCATCGCCCATGGCGGCATCCTCGCAGCGCTCCTGGACGAGGCGATGGTCTATGCCGCCGCCACGCTCGGCTACTGGGTCGCGACGGCGGAGCTGACCATCCGCTACCAGAAGCCGGCATCCACCGAGGAGCCGCTCCTCATCACCGCCGAGGTGACCTCCCACCGACGGAAGCTGGTGGAGTGCCGCGCAGCGCTGATCCGTGAAGATGGCACGGAGGTGGCCACAGCCACGGGCAAGCTGCTCCAGGGCACGGCCATCACCGGCGTCGAGGCGGAGAAGCTCGCAGCGGCCCAGGCGCTTCGTGCCGCCGAGGACCAGAGGCGCGCCACGACGTGAAGCGAGTCTGCGTCTTCTGCGGCTCCGCGCGCGGTTCCCGGAGTCAGTATCTGGAGGCGGCGCAAGAGGTCGGCGGACTCCTTGCGGCGCGGGGGCTCACGCTGGTGTACGGCGGCGGCAACGTCGGCCTGATGGGCGCGGTGGCTGACGCGGCCCTCGCGGCCGGCGGCGAAGTGATCGGCGTGATCCCGGAATCGCTGGTGGCGTGGGAGGTGGCGCACGCCGGGCTGACCGACCTGCAAGTCGTCCCCTCCATGCATGTGCGCAAGGCACGGATGGCCGATCTAGCGGACGCCTTCATCGCGCTGCCGGGCGGCTTCGGCACCTTCGACGAGTTCTGCGAGGTGCTGACGTGGTCGCAGCTCGGCTTCCACCAGAAGCCGTGCGGCGTGCTGAACGTGGCTGGCTACTACACGCCGCTGCTCGCCCTCTTCGACCACGCCGTGGAGGAGCAGTTCCTGCGTCCGCAGCACCGCGCCCTGGTCCTGGAGGACACCGATCCGACGCGCCTGCTGGACCGACTGGCCACGTTCAAGGCGCCGCCCCTCCACAAATGGATCGACCGGGACGAGCGGTAGCAAGGAGAGCAGTAGGTCGCTTACGAATGATCCGGCGTAGCCCCACGGCCTGAAGGGACTTGACTCCCTTTAGGATCTTCCTCCTGCGGGGCCAAGTGAGGATTCCCGTATGCGGCTTATCATCCTGGGTGGAACCGTCTTCCTGGGCCGCTATCTCGTGGAGGCGGCCCAGGCGAGAGGGCACCAGGTCACCCTCTTCAACCGCGGCAAGAGCAACCCTGACCTCTTCCCTGAGGTGGAGCAACTCCACGGCGACCGCAAACTCGACCTCTCGCCGTTGACGGGGCGGACCTGGGACGCGGTCATTGACACCTGCGGCTACGTGCCGCGAGTGGTGCGGATGTCCGCCGAGGCGCTGGCCGGTTCGGTGGGGCACTACACCTTCATTAGCAGCATCTCCGCCTACGCCTCTGTCGCCCAGCCGGGCCTGGACGAGTCCGGCGAAGTGGCGCGCATGACGGATGCGACCCTTGAAGAAGTGACGGGCGAGACCTATGGCCCGCTCAAGGTCCTCTGCGAAGAAGCCGTCACCGAAGTCTTCGGCGACCAACCCCCATCCCCCAACTTCCAACCCTCAGCAAAACCCCCAGCGCAAGGCGCGCTCATCATCCGCCCGGGGTTGATCGTGGGGCCGCATGACATCTCGGATCGGTTCACCTACTGGCCGCACCGCATCGCTGAAGGCGGGGAGGTGCTGGCGCCGGGCGACCCGGTTGCACCTATTCAGATCATCGACGTGCGGGACCTGGCGGAATGGACCGTCCGACTGGTCGAGGAGGGCGCGGGAGGGAGCTACAACGCGGTGGGTCCCGAGACACCGCTCACCATGTGCGGCATTCTGGAGTGCTGTCGGGAGGTCGCCGGCAGCGACGCCCGCTTCACCTGGGTCCCCGATGCCTTCCTGGTGGAGCGGGAGGTGCAGCCGTGGATGGGACTCCCGCTCTGGATTCCCGACGATCCCGACTCCCGAGGCTTCAACCAGGTTAACGTGGCAAAGGCAATCGCTTCCGGGCTGACCTTCCGGCCGCTGGCAGACACCGTTCGCGATACCCTTTCCTGGGACCAGACCCGCTCCGCCGACCATCCCTGGCGAGCGGGCATCCCCCGTGAGCGCGAGGCGGAACTCCTCGCCGCATGGCGCGAAACCGCGATCTCTGAGTAGGTCACCTCCTGTGCATGAACTAGAGAAGATCGTGGGCGCTGATGGCGTGTGCCAGGGGGAGGCCGCCGCCCCCTACGCGGTGGCCGGTGTCTCGCCCACCGCCGTCGCCCTTCCCCGCACGCGGGAGGAGTGCGGGGTCGTCCTCCGGCTGGCACGCGAGCGCGGCTGGTCCGTTGTCCCGTACGGCGGCGGCACGCTGATCGATGCCGGCTACCCCCTCGCTTCCATCGACCTGGTCCTGGACACTCGGCGGCTGAACCGGGTGGTCGACTACCAACCGGATGATCAGACGGTGACCGTGGAGCCGGGGGTGACGCTGGCGCAACTGCAGCGTACCCTGAGCACGCGTAGCCAGTTCCTGCCGCTCAATCCCCCTCTGCCTGACCGGGCCACGGTTGGCGGAATGATCGCCACGGGGGCCACCGGCTCCTGGTCCGCCGGCTTCGGCACCCCGCGTGACTGGCTCCTCGGGTGCCGCGTGCTCGACGGCACCGGTGAAGAGATCCGCGGCGGCGGGCAGGTCGTCAAGAATGTCGCCGGCTACGATCTTCCCAAGCTGTACACCGGCTCCTTCGGCACGCTCGGGCTGCTCACGGAACTCACCCTCAAGGTCTCGCCGAAGCCCCTTGCGTCCGGCTTCGTGCGTGTCGACCTGGCGAACCCGCAGGCGGTGGAAGCGCTCCTGACCGATATTCAACACTCCGACCTCGAACCCACGGTGCTCGAGTTGGTCCACCGGAACGCCTGGAGACAGATCGGCGTACCGGAACCGGACCGGCCGTGGAGCCTCTTCGTCCAGTTCTTGCACACGCAGGCCGGTGTGCTCTGGCAGATGCGGCGTCTCTCTGTCCTCGCGGGCCAGCACGACGGCTGGTTCACCGACTTCCAGCCGGAACAGGGAGACGCCCTGCTGGATCAACTGCGCGATCTACCGGGCCGGGCGGGGTTCGTGGCGCGCCTGGGCATCCCCAGCTCCGGCGCTGCTGCGCTGGCAGAACGGGTTGCCGCACTCGATCCGGGCCTCAGCGTGATCGCTCACGCCAGCCTCGCGCAGCTCTTCGCCTGCGCCGACACCGCCGACGAAACCCTCGCGGTCCGCATCCGCTCCATCGCCACGGAGGCGGGCGGCGCCTGCACCTTCCTGAAGCTTCCCCCTGCGCTGGCGGGTGCTATCGACCCGTGGGGGCCGCCGCCCGCCGGTTTCGCCTTGATGAAAGGCATCAAGGAAGCGCTGGACCCCGGGCGGATGTTCAACCCTGGCCGGTTCACCGGCGGCCTGTAATCGGTCACCTTGCCAGAGGTCCGAGGTAGCCAGGAGCGTCACCGTTCGTTACTGTCCAGCGCCAGCGGGGAACGCGCCAGGTTCTCCACCACCCAGAGAAGCTCCGTGAAGCTGGGTGGTTTGCTAAATGCGAAACGGGCACCGGCCTCCATGGCCGCGTGGATCTGCTCCGTCTCAGTCGCGCCCGTGAGGACCACCACCGGCAGATGAGGGTCGTGCTTCTGGGCCGCGCGGATCAGGTCAAGGCCGTCGCGTCGCGGGAGCAGCAGTTCGGTGAGGACGAGGCTGAACGCGTCACGATCATCGGTGCGCGCCTCGTCCAGAGAGAGCAGCGCTTCATCGGTGTCCGTCGCCGTCACGACCTCGAAGCCGCGCCGGTTGAAGAGCGTGTTCAGCGTGCGCCGGAGATAGGGATCGTCATCCACCAGCAGAACCCGGCCCCGCGACGTACGGAGCGCCCCCTGTGAGCTTCCATCCAGCGACCGCTGGCCGTGCCGCCGCTCCACAATTGGCAGGCTCACGGTCACGGTGGTGCCAATCCCCACGGCGCTGGTGATCTGGATGTCCCCGCCGATGCTCTTGATCATGGAGAGGCTCACCGGCAGCCCCAGCCCGCTCCCCGTGGTGCCATTCGCCCGCTGGCTGTAGAACGGGTCGAAGATGCGGCGCAGCCGGTCCGGCGGAATGCCTGCGCCGGTGTCGTGGAACTTCAGGTCGAGCTGCCCCGCATGGGGATCGCGGTCATGCCCACGCACGGCGGCGCCGACCGTGAGGATGCCTCCCTGCGGCATCGCCTGCAGACCGTTGAGAATCAGATTGAAGAAGACCTGGTGAAGCTGGTTGGCGTCCGCTTCCACCATCGGCGGCACCTTCGGCAGGTCGAGCACAATCTCGGAGCCGCGCGCCGCCGGATGGTTGCGGATCAGCCGGACGGCGTCCTGGACCGTCTCGCGCACGTCCAGCCGCCCGATCTGCGGCTCCGCCCCCCGCGCGAAGGAGAGAAGATCGTGCGCGATGCGGCCGCCGCGCATCGTCTCCTCGTGGATCTGCTGCGCCGCGTCCAGCACGTGCCCGGGCAGCCCCTCTTCCTCGCCAATGATCTTGAGGAGCTGTGCGTCGCCGCCGATGGCCGCCATGATGTTGTTGAAGTTGTGGGCGATCCCCGCCGCCAGCTCCCCGATGGCAGCCAGCCGCTCCGACCGGATCAACTGGTTGTCGACCCGGATCTTCTGGGTGATGTCCTCCATCACCCCCACCACGGTCGCCACACCGCTCTCCAGCAGCATCGGCGCGAACCAGAAGCTAGCTGTCCGTTCAGGCTCCATGCTGGAGACTGCCGCCACCTGGTCCAAGCGGATCGGCAGGGCCGTGTCCATCACGCGCGCCACGCGGTGCTGATGCGGCTGCAGGCACGGCAGAACGTCGAAGAGCACGCGGCCGAGGGCATCGCGGCGACGGAGGCCCGTCTGCTCCTCCATCGCCCTGTTCCAGAAGAGGAGCCTGCCATTTGGGTCCGCGGTGAAGACCCCCACCGGAACGGTCTCCACCAATGTCTGATGCAGCTCCGCCGCGAAGTCACCCTGGCCCATCAGGCCATGGCCGCACGCGCGGCAGAAGGCGTCCGTTGCGTCGGCGGCCTCCTCGCAGTGGGGACAGGAGGGGTGGGGGCGGGTCGTCATAAGGTTGCGGGGGGCGACGGTCAGGCAAGCAGCCACCCACCAGCCAGGCGAATGAGCCACGCGGATGAACTCTTACAGTCTTCGGCAAAGGGAGGTTGAGCCTGCAGGGCAGGAGCGTCAGATGGCACTCCACGCAGCGTTGAGTGGTTCAGGGACGCGGGGTTTGCTGCCAGCATTTGCCCGGCATCGGCTGAACCCGATGCCTATCCATAAGAACCCCGCTCTGCGGGCTGATTACATGTGGTCCTCCCTTGACCGATGTTGTCCCATCTGGAGACCGGCGCTGACCTTGAGATCGACTTTCTGAAGGCAACCCGCACGCTGGAGCACAAACCCTGACATCCGAAATCACCCTGTGCGAAGCCTTGAATTCTGCATTCTGCGTTCTGAATTCCCGTCCCGCGTCACCTTTTGCTCTCGACCCCGTTAGACAACCCATTCCGGGACCCGGACCGCCCCGATCGCCCTTGCGCGGTAGCCTGGCGTAAAGGGTTCTTCCGTGACAAGCGGGGAGCGAAGACGCAATGTCCGTAGGAGCCATCAGCCTGAAAGCACCTGGGACCGGCCTAGCCGGCAGGAAGCATCGCGCGTCGATGCCGGATGCTCTGATGCCGGACGCCTCCATGCAGGACTCCTCCGGGTGGCGCTATAACAGGTGGCTGGGCCGCTGGCGTCAGCCGGCAACGGCCGACCCGGGTCCGGCGAGCACTGGGGGCACGTTCACGCGGACTCTTTCCGCAGCGGATACCCGTGAAGCGGCCTTCGAGGCAGATGAACGCTCCATGCCGATTGAAGAGAGCGATGTAGCGCTGGTGGAGCGGGTCAAGGCCGGCGATGTCCGCGCCTTCGAATCCCTGCACCGCCGGTACTACAACCGGATCTATCGCCTTGCGTTCACACGCCTGGGGAACACAGAAGACGCATCGGACGTGGCGTGCAACACTTTTTGCCGCGCGCTGAAGAGCCTCCCCAACTATCAATTCCGCCGCACCACCTCGCTGTACCCATGGCTGCATCAGATTGCCAGCAACCTGGTGGTGGATGTGGTTCGAGATCGGCCCGCCGGGGGGATGCTCTCCCTTGACGCGCAGGCGGCGGAAGATGTCGATTCGTTCCTGGAGTACCTGCCTGCGGACGGACCCTCCCCGCAGGAGTTGGTGGAGCGCGAGGAGGTGCGTGCGATGGTCATCGCCGCCATTCAGAAGCTGCCGGCGGACCAGTCCCGCGCCCTCAGCATGCGGTTTCTCTCGGATCTCTCCATCCGAGAGATCGCTCAAGCGTTGGACAGGACCGAGGGAGCGGTTAAGAGTCTCTTGCACCGGGCCCTGGTGGGCGTCCGGCATCACCTTAAGTCAGAGATCGCTGAGGCCCGCGAAGGCGCGGAGTTGGAAGAGGCGACGGATCACGCCCGGCACACCACTCCGGGGAAGGTAAACAGCCATGGCACAGAACTCCTCCACGTTCGTCAGCGAGACGCGTGACCGCGAAACCTGGGTCCGCCCCGCAGTGGAGCGCGAGGCCGTGGCCGATGTGAGTCCGGACCAGCTCCTGGCCACGGCGGCGCTCGTGCGCGGCGTGATGCTCGCCATCCCCGTGCCGGACGACGCTGAAGCGCGGGCCCGCGCCATGGCCGTGAACCAGTTTCAGCAGCAGCTTGTCGAGCGCTCTACGCAGCAGGTCCCTCGGGCCCCGTGGTACCTGCGGCTGGGAAGCCTGATGCGTTTCGTGTTCACCCTCGGCCGGAGGCGGTAAGACCAACTTCGGATTGCGGATCTCGGATTTCGGATTTCGAGTTGGCTTTCGAACGGCTTCCGCTCCGTCATCAGGTTGCTGTTGGGCCGAAGGGTGACCCATTGATCTGGTCTCCATCCTCTGAGGGCGAACCGAATCTGACTGGCTGCAGGCCAAGCTTGAACGGGTCTTTATGTCACTTGTGGTCGGGGTATCTTTTCGGCGCGCCGGCCAGATCTTTCCATTCGACGCCAGCGACTTCGCGCTCAGGGTCGGTGATGCGGTCATCGTGGAGGGGAGCCGGGGCGAGGAGTTCGGGCAGATCAAGCGCGCACCCGCTGTGCGAGAGGATGCTGCACAGCAGAAACTGCCTCGCGTTCTGCGCCTCGCCACCCCTGACGACGTAGCGCTGCGCGACGAGAATGCGCGGCAAGCTGAGCTAGCCCTGCTCCGGAGCCGGGAGCGGGTGCAGTCCCGTGGGCTTCCGATGAAGCTGCTGCGGGCGGAGTATGCCTTCGACCGCTCCCAGATCACCTTCTACTTCGAGGCGGAGGGCCGGATCGACTTCCGCGAGCTGGTCAAGGATCTCGCGGCGCAGATCAGGACCCGCATCCAGTTGCATCAGGTCGGCGCGAGGGATGCCGCAAGGCTGGTGGGAGGCATCGGTCCCTGCGGACGCGCACTCTGTTGCTCCTCATGGATGCCGGAGTTCGCGCCGGTCACCATGAAGATGGCAAAGGAGCAGAGCCTCTTCCTGAACCCCACCAAGTTCAGCGGCGTCTGCGGCAAACTCATGTGCTGCCTCCGCTTCGAGTACGACACCTACCGCGAGACAAAAGCGCAGTTGCCCTCTGTCGGCGCGGAAGTCGAGACGCCGCTCGGTCGCGGGCGCGTGACGGACTTGAACGTGCTCAAGGAGGCGGTGCTGGTCACCCTGCCCAGTGGTACCATCCGCGAGTTCCCGGCCACCGAAGTCGCCCGTCCCGTGGTGCGGGGCTGCGCGGTGCTGGCGGGCGGCGCCTGCACCGGCGGCTGCTCCACCAAGTCGCCCGCAGCGCCTCAAAGCGATGAGTCGGGCGCATAGCAGGCAAGTCGTTCAATTGGGGCGTTCGGATTTCGGATTCCCTGCGTCATGCTCAATGCAGGGTGTGAGATGGGACCATTCTTGCTCCATCCGGTATTATCTGCTCGACGCCTTGCCCCCCTCAACAATGGACCCACTTATGACTCGAATTCATCGCGCATCGCTTTCCGCCCTCTCCGCTCTGCTGGCGGTCACAGCGCTCACCGTTGGCTCGGCCACGACGGCCCGCGCCGACGACAAGGATGGCAAGAAGCCGAAGGGCACCTTCCAGGCTCAGCGCGCCGGCTGGATGCTGGGGATGTATGTGGGCGAGGAGAAGGGTCAGCCGTTCCCGTTCATCCTGCAGGTGGCCGAGGGCAGCGACGCCAAGGCGAAAGGGGTCCGGCCAGGCGACGAGCTGATGAAGTTCGACAACCTGGAGGCGAACACTTCCCTCTCCCGCATCTTCGAGCGCGCCAATGAGCTGCGGCCCAACCGGACGATTCAGGTGTGGGTCCGCCGCGGCAGCCAGCCCATGCGCATCGACCTGGTGGTGCCGAAGAACGTGGGCGCCAGTGTCGAGGTGGGGAAGACAGACGCCGCGAAGGGCGCTGAAACGAAAGAAAAGGACAAGAAGAAGCGAAAGAAGGACCGGCCGGTGGTGATCAAGCCGATCCCGGCGCCGGACCGCTAGGGAAGCACCCATTGCAAATCGGATTGCCGGGAATCAAGGGCCGCTCCCGATGTGGGAGCGGCCCTTGCAGATTCTGGCTCAGGCGCCGCGCTACTTCTTCGGGATGCCGAGCGTCTCCAGCTTGGCGGCAACGTCCGCGCCGTGGGTGGCTGTGGCGACCTTCTTATCGATCTCCCGGATCACGCCCTGGTCGTCGATGATGTAGGTCCACCGCTGGGCTACGGTGCCGGCGGGGTTCAGCACGCCCAGCGTCTTGGCATAGCTCTTGTCGGTGTCGCTCAGGAGCGGGTAGTTGAGTTTGAGCTGGTCTGTGAACTGCTTGTTCAGCTCCACCGTGTCCACGCTGGCACCGAAGACCTGCACCTTGTAGGTGGAGAGCTTGTCCATCACATCCCGCAGGGAGGCGCATTCCTTGGTGCAGCCGCCGGTCAGCGCCTTAGGGTACCAAGCGATCACCACGGCGGACTTGCCCTTGAACTGGCCGAGGGTGTAGGTCTTGCCATCCGTGCCGACCAGCTTGAAGTCCGGGGCGGCGTCCCCCACCTTAAGACCGGCGGGAGCTTCTTGAGCCACCGCAGGGCGAACCGCCGTGACAACGGCCGGCAGGGCCAGCACGGTTCCTGCCAGCAGGGCAGTGGAGATGAAGCCGGTCCGGGTGAGCCGGGCGGAAAGCAGGTTGCGATTCATGATTCGGTCTCCGGCCACCGCAGACGTTGCGGCGACCTCTGGGAGTATCCCAGGTGAAAGAGCGGGCGAGGAGAGAAGCCTCTATCCTCTCATTACCTTCGCCGGGACCAACGGTCACCCCTCGCCCAGCAGAAGGCGCTTCCCGCTCCGCTGTCCGAGGCCCCGGCAAGACGCGATGACTTCGCCTGTGCTCCGAGCCACATCTACCCCAATCCGAAATCCGAAATCCGAAATTGAACGGGCCTGCTCGCTGTAGGGCTAAACGAGTGAACAGTGAAGCCTTTGTCAAGGAGTTCCGCTGCGGGGTTCCGCGTGCTAGAATGCCGCCGTCGGACCTCCGAGGCCTCCCCCGCCACTCTATGGTTCCCGTGGCGCCTCGTCCTCAGATCCGACCCTTCCCCTCAAGGACGGTCTGTGAATGCGTGTTGACCCTCGCCACACCGCGGCGTCTTCCACTGTCAAGGAAGACCATTGGCTTGAGGCACAGTGCCGGATCATCCAGCAGGCCGCGGTAGCCCTCGCGGAATCGGTTGGGGAAGTCAACGACCGGACGGACCAGGCCAAGGACGGCAGCCTGGGTCGCAAGCGGCGCATCACCGAAGCGCAGATGCGTTGCGCCCTAGAAGCGGCGGGCGACCTGAAGGCGGTCCAGAAGGCGGTCCAGAACGCCCTCTTCGACTGCGAGTTCGAACTCCGCGAGCTGCGGGAGCGCGATGTGAGCCCCGCCGAGTTGCTGGTGGACGGCGAGCGCCTCATCCGCCAGTACCGATTCCTTCGGCGGCGCGCCCGCGTGATGGACGGCCTCCTCGCCTACCTGCCCACCGTGACCCAGCACGCCAGCGTCTGCCTGGACCACCTCCGCGCGCTGAACGAGGATCACTCCCTCAACGGCATGATCCGGACCCCGGACTGCACCTTCGCCCTCGTGGCCCTCGAGCAGCTCAGCGAAGAGGGCTGATCACGGTCAGCGGCATTGCGCCCTGGTGCGAAGGTTTGAAGTGGCCCGCTATTCGGCGCGCCATCCACGCCTGGAACCGGCGTAGACTCACGCCGCCTGGCACCAATCGAAGTGCAAATTGATAAGTGCAAATTGGGGCTCCCACAGAAGCCCTACAGCGTGTGCGTAACCTTCTTCAGGCCGCGCGGGCGGTCTGGGTCACGGCCCTTGACCCGCGCCAGGTGGAACGCGAAGAGCTGAGCCACCACGATTCCCACCAGCGGTGAGAGGTACTCCGGAACCTTAGGCATGCGGAGCGGCGTGGTGGCCGCGTTCAGCAGGTCGGCATCGTCGGAAAGGACCAGCAGTTCGCCGCCCCGCTCCTGGAGCGCCGTGGCCAGCTCCTTCATCACCGGCAGCCCGCCGCCGCTGGGGGCGATGAGCAGGCACGGGTAGCCCTCGTCCACAATGGCGATGGGACCGTGGAAGAAGTCGGCGGCGCTGTAGGGGTGAGCACGCAGGTAGCTGGTCTCGGAGAGCTTCAGAGCGGTCTCTAGGGCGCTGCACTGGTTGATGCCTCGCGCCAGGACCACACACTCCTCCATGTAGCGGTAGCGGCTGGCGCTTTCCGCAATCTGGTCTTCAACGGCCAGGGCCTGCGAGATCCACTCCGGCACCCGGCGCAGGTCGTCGATCAGTTCCGGCTTTCCGGCCAGGTGCGCCACCAGCGCGTAGACCAGCGCCAGGGAGGTGGTGTAGGTCTTAGTGGCGGGCAGGCTCTGCTCCACGCCGGCGCGGCAGCAGAGCGGATGCTCCACAGCGGCGGCCATCGGGCTGGCGGGGTCGTTAGTGATGCAGCCGGTAAGCTGGCCCGCAGAACGCGCCGCATTCAGCACCTCAATGGCGTCGGCGGCCTTTCCGCTCTGGCTGATACCCAGCACCAGCGCGGAATCGAGGCGCGGGCGGGCGCCGTACAGCGTGAAGACGCTCGGCGCGGCGAGGGCCACGGGTAGTCCCGCCACGATCTCGCAGAGGTACTTGCAGTAGACCGCAGCGTGGTCGCTGGTGCCGCGCGCGGCGAGGAAGAGGAACGAGAGGTCCTGTGCGCGGGCAGCAGCTGCGAGCGCGGCCACCCGGTCCAGCTCCTGGTCGAGGAGGCGCTGGAGCGCCTCTGGCTGCTCCCGAATCTCCTGAAGCATGTGCGGAGTCGCGGAAACGTTGGACTCGGAGGTGTCCGGGGCGGGGGAAGATATGGTCACGGCAGGAATTCCTCGCGCGGCGGCGACCCCCAAGCAAGGAGCATTTGAACCGCGCGGAGTTAGTGTAGCGCAGGCCCGGTGGTAGGGTGCCCTGGACCCTCAACCCTTGAACCGGCTCAACCGCAGTCCTTATCTCCAAAAAGAGACGCAATCTCATCCTCGGAAAAGGTGAGGAAGACCGGGCGACCGTGCGGGCAGGTGTGCGGGTTCCGTGCTTCACGAAGCTCAGCGAGGAGCCGCTCAATTTCCGTAGTGCTGAGCCGCTGCCCTGCCTTGACGGCTCGCTTGCAGGACCGTCCGGCGGCGACGACGGCCAACTCATCCAGGCGGAGGCGGTTCTGTCCGTTCTGCGTGCGCTCCGCCAATTCGTCGGCCAGATCCCGGAAGGCCCGCTCGTAGTCGCGCCCCAGCAGGCCGCGCGGCACGGCCCGAAGCTGCCAGCGGCCGGTACCGAAGGGGTCGACCACGAACCCCAACTGCCCGAGCAGCTCACGGTGCTCCGTCAGCGCGAGGGAATGGCCCTGGTCCAGAGTAAGCGTGGCGGGGATGAGCAGCGGCTCGGCGGCGTCGCCTGCACCCTGCGCGTCGATCATTCGGTCAAAGAGGACCCGTTCGTGAGCCACGTGCTGATCGATGACCCAGAGCTGCCCCTCGGCTTCGGCGAGGATGAACAGATCCTGAGCCTGGCCCAGCAGCCGCAACTCCGAGATCGCGGTATTGCTTGGGGAGAGGGGCGGAGATTGCAGCCTCTCCACCTGCGGAGGTCGAGAGTCTCCGAATTCCGGGGGCAGCGCGTCCAGCTCCGGAAGCCGTGGGCCGGCGATCGGCGCAGCCCGGTCAGATGATTCGGGCCGGGGTGCGTCCGGCTGCCTCATCACCGGCGGTAGACCCGCCTCCGGGCTGGGAGCCGACGGCAATTCACGGTCCCAACGTCGGTTCACGTCCGCCCATCCGCCGATGGGAGTTCGGTTGATGGGTGGCCGCGTAGGGTGACGACCATCAATGGCAAGGTCGGCGAAGGGGAGTGCGCCCGGCTCGGCCACGCGGGATGCATCGGGACTCGGTCCATCGAGGACGGGGTACGGTTCGTCGAGGCGCTGATCCGCAGTCTGGGAGTCGACGCCCGTGGCGAGGGCGGCGCGGATCGCGCGGACCAGCGCCGATTGCACCTCGCCTTCGTCCTGGAAGCGCACCTCCGTCTTGGCCGGATGGACGTTGACATCCACGAACTCCGGGGCGACGGTGAGGAAGAGGACGGCGGCCGGATGGCGCCCGGAGGGCATCGTTGCGCGGTAGGCATCATCCAGCGCGCGGTAAAAGAGCGGCGAGCGGACCGAGCGGCCATTGACGAAGACTTGCTGCAGCGCACGGTTCGCCCGCGTGAGCGTCGGTCGACCCACGAAGCCGCGCACCGTCACGGCAGCGGTTTCCCGCTCCACCGGTGGAATACGCAGCATCTCACGCGCCACCCCGCGCCCCAGGATCGCGACCACGGCGTTGAGCGGATCCTGGCTGCCGGGAGAGAGCAGCGCCTCGCGTCCCTGGTGGACCAGCCGGAAGCTCACCTCGCCGTGGGCCAGAGCCAAGCGCTGGAGCCAGTCGGTGATCTGGCCCGCTTCGGCGACATCGGAGCGCAGGAACTTCTCGCGGACCGGTAGGTTGTAGAAGAGGCGGCGGACGGTGATCCGCGTCCCCACCGGCGCGGAAGCAGCCTCGTGCGCGCGGACCATGCCGCCTTCCATCAGGAGCCTCGCCCCCTCGGTGGCGTCGGGCGTGCGCGAGAGGATCTCCATCTCGCTCACAGCCGCGATGCTGGCCAGCGCCTCCCCCCGGAAGCCGAGGGTGTGGATGTTGAAGAGATCCTCCGCCGTGTGGAGCTTACTGGTGGCGTGGCGCTGCACCGCCAGAAGCAGCTCCTCCGGGGTCATCCCATTGCCGTCATCGGTGACGCGGAAGAGCACCTTGCCGCCGGCCTCCGTCTCCACGACAATCCGGCGGGCACCGGCATCCAGCGCGTTCTCAACCAGCTCCTTGACAGCGGAAGCGGGCCGCTCCACCACCTCGCCCGCGGCGATGCGCTCGGCGACTTCGGGGGGAAGGATGCGGATGCGGGGTTCAGGCATGGGAGGCGGAGCTCGGCCGCCGAAGAGTCAGATGAGCGCGAAACGACACTAAGTCGGGGCTGGTTGCTGCCGTGACCATCATCTCCTCGAGACGCGGAGGTTCCTTGACTGACTGGATCTGCCTCTGTAGGTCGACAGGCACCTCACCGAATCGAGCCTGCAGGACTCTCAAGAGAGAAGATTGATGGGTCTCTGCGATGATCCGCGTGATTTCAGGAAACTCAACCATCGAAGTGCTCCTCAATAGCAAATCCAATAAGGTGGCGTCATTATAGCGGAGTGAGGCGAACACTCACGTGACCGCAAGTAGACCTGGTGCCTCATTTGGAGAGGCCTCGGCCAGAATGCGGTCGCGGCACTTCATGAGCAGTTGCTCCGGATGCTCGGTGGAACTGGCCAGAGGCACCCAAGGGAACAATCCCACGTCGCCAGAGTCCAGCAGGTCATTGGCTGTCAACTCCCAAGGCTCCACCGTCTGCCAGCTTACCTGGATCTGGGTTTGGCCGCTCCCGCTCCTTAGCGAGAACCGGTTGGGGGCACGCTTCCGACCGCGCTGGCGAAGCACGAGCACAATCACTTCAGGCAATTCACCCGTGGCTTGCCAGACGAGGACCGCATCCGACGCGGCCTGCTCCGCGATACGCTCCTCGGGATAGGTGGCGATCTCCACTACGAAGCGGCGTGGGTGAGGGTCACCGGAGAGCACCGCTTCGATAATGCCGTCCGGGAGCTGTCGCGGCTGAACGACCTCGCCCGGAAGCGCCCGCCATGACTCGATGCCCTCCACGCCGGCGAGGCGGAGCATCGCATCGCCGTGGCGTTCCAGGAGCTACTTGCTGCTCTTGTCGTACTCGCCCACGGTGCGTCGGTGCGACGGTGTGTTGCCTACTTCACGACGCCGGAGCGGCGGAGGTAGCGGAGGATGAGGTCCTCAAAGGGCTGGTCGGTGATCGCCTGCAGGTAGTCCGCGCCGTAGCGGCGCAGGGTGTCCTGGATGCCTCCGCAGAACTCGTCGACCGCCTTCTGGTAATCCTTGAGGAGCGCGGGGCTGACGGTGATCTCGCGCTCCTCGCCCGTCTCGCAGTCCACCAGCTTCAGGTCGCCGAGGACGTCCGGGCGGACCTCGGAGCGGTCCAGGACGTGAATCGCCATCACCTGGAAGCGGCGGTGGAGCAGCGCCTTGATGCCTGTCTCCCACTCCGGATCGAAGAAGTCGCTGATGAGGATGGCGAGGCCCGGCTGGCGGGTGCGGAGGGCGTACTCCTTGAGGCTGCGAGCCAGGGAGGTGGTGCCGCCGACGGGACACTCCTCCAAGAAGCGGAAGTAGGGAAAGACCTGCTGCCGGCCGCGTACTGGCGACATGTGGCTCCGCATCCGGTCGGTGAAGACCGTGGCCCCCACGCGGTCGTAGTTGGTGAGTCCGATGTAGCCGAGCGCCGCCGCCACCCTCCGCGCGTAGTCGAACTTGGCGGGGGAGCCGTAGGCCATCGACTGCGAGCCGTCGATGAGGACGTAGACGTGAAGGTCTTCCTCCTCCACAAAGAGCTTGAGGAAGAGCTTTTCCAGACGAGCGAAGGTGTTCCAGTCAATACGACGGAGGTCGTCACCCATGCTGTAGTTGCGATAGTCCGCGAACTCCACTGAGGTGCCCCGGCGGCTGCTTCGCCGCTCCCCCTTCATCTGGCCCGCGAAGACCTTCTTGCTGACGAGGGTGAGTTGCTCCAGCTTTCGCAGGAACTCCGGTTCCAGAAGGGAAGTGGTGACCGCCATGGGATTCCAGGAGGGAACGTGAGAGAAGAGGCCGGGGGAGAGCCGCCGCCAACATGAAGAACGCTGAGCCGCGAGCGGCGTTACACCATTCTAATTCAGTTACCTCCCGGTTCCTGGTTTCCGGCCTCTGCTTCAGCTGCGATGGAGGGTCAGATTGCGTCTCGCGGTGACAACGAGCAGTAGGACGGCCGTCAAGGGGTGGCAGTGCCTCGGTGCTCGCCGCAGATCGGGCACCGCGGTGGGATCAAGGTGCAGCGGGTGCTGCTGATGGCGCAATACTCGGCCATCATCTCGTTTCGGTTTTTCTAAAGTGCCGCCTCGCTCGTTGCGGGTTTTCATTCAACGCGTTAAGCTGGTCGCGGGAATTCGGCAGGCGGCATCGCCGGTGGTTGACACTGCTGAGGATGCTCTGCTTCGAGAATGAAACCTCGCCGCAGACTTGTTGCGAGTTTTCTGGACTAATTGCACCTTCGTTGCGAATCTTCGGGATCAAATCTAGAGTCGTTGCGGATTGCGGCCACCGCCCAGATCCAGGAACCCACCCCGGATTGCTCGCTTGGATTGACACCCTTCGGGGGGTCAGATACACTTTGCCCACCGCTTCGCTGCGGCACTTTCTTTCAACGGGCTTGCCCCGTGCGGGAACCTCGGCTGCTCATGAACCAGGCATTGCAAATCATCCTCTACGGTGCTCACTTCATCGTGAGCATCGTCCTCATCGCGCTGGTGGTAGGGCAGACCAACCGGCATGAGGGGCTGGGCGTGGCCGGCGGCGGCTCCGGCGCACCGATCCGGGGCCGTGCAGGCATCGAGGATCAGCTTGCCAACTACACGAAGTTCGTCGCCATCGCCTTCATGGTGCTGAGCTTCCTGGTCTACATCCTCGGCCTTCGCTTCAACTGGCACTAAGCCGCCCCCGAGCAGCATCAGCCTGAGCCGCATTGGCCCAAGTGCATCCGGCAGTGGGGCAGCTCACTACGCGCCCTCCGATCCTCCCCGTTAGAACTGGGTAAGGTCGGGGGGCGATCTGTTTTCTGCCTCCGCCGACAAGGAGAGCACGCGTGTCGACATCCCCCCTGCCAAGCGCGGCCACGCTGGGCGCCACGCTGGGCGCACTCGGTGACACCGGTCGCTTCGGCCTCGCGACCGATCTTTACCAGCTCACCATGGCTGCGGGCTACTGGGAGAACGGGCTGGGCCAGGAGTCAGCGGCCTTCGAGCTGTTCGTGCGGCGGCTGCCCGCGAACCGTGGATACCTGGTGGTCGCCGGCCTGGCGCAGGTGGTGGAGTACCTGCAGGGGTTGCGGTTCGACGGTCCCAGCCTCGACTTCCTGCGCGGCCTGGCGCAGTTTGAGGCGGTCAGCCCCTCCTTCTGGGAGTTCCTCCGCGAGTTCCGCTTCACCGGCGATCTTCACGCGCTGCCGGAGGGGACCCTTGCCTTCCCCAACGAGCCGCTGCTCCAGATCCGCGCGCCGTTGATCCAGGCGCAGATGGTGGAGACCTTCCTGCTCAGCACCCTGAATCACCAGACGCTGGTGGCGAGCAAGGCAGCGCGGGTGGTGGACGCTGCCCGTGGTAAGGCGGTGGTGGAGTTCGGCGCGCGGCGGGCGCACGGCTTCGACTCCGCGCTGTTCGGAGCGCGGGCTGCGGTGCTGGCTGGGTGCACGGGCACTTCCAACGTGCTGGCGGCGCAGATGTTCGGGCTGCCGGTCTATGGCACGGCCGCGCACAGCTTCATCATGGCGTTCCCGCATGAGATCGACGCCTTCCGGGCGTTCCTCCGTGCGTTCCCTAAGCATACGACCCTGCTGGTCGACACCTACGACACTCTGGAAGGAACTCGCCGCGCCGCGACGCTGGGACCGGAACTGCGCGGCGTGCGTCTGGACAGCGGCGAACTGCTCACGCTGAGCCGGCAGGTTCGGACGATCCTGGATGAGGCAGGACTGAGCGCGACAAGGATCATGGCGAGCGGCGACCTGAACGAGGACAGCATCACCCTCCTGGAGGATGCGGGCGCTCCGCTTGATCTCTATGGAGTTGGCACGGAAATGATCACCTCGCGGGACGCGCCGGCGCTGGGCGGGGTGTACAAGCTGGTCGCCGTGGACGGGCCGGACGGGCACCGCGCGGTGCGCAAGATGAGCGAGTCGAAGAGCACCTACCCGGACGTGAAGCAGATCTACCGAACGCGGGATGCCGAGGGGCGGTTTGCCGGAGACATCCTGGCGCTGGCGACGGAGCCACCCGTGGAGGGGGCGGAGCCTCTGCTGCAGCCGGTGCTCCGGGGCGGAGCGCTGATCCAGCCACTGCCGAGCCTTGAGGAGTCGATCCACCTGGCGAGGTCCCAGCGCGAGGCACTTCCGCCGGAGGTGCGCCGCCGTCAGGACCCCGCGCCCTACTCGGTGCGGATCAGCGCGGGCATCGAGAAGCTGATGGACGAGATGCGCCCGCAAGAATGAGTGGTGGGGGTTGGGAGCTAGGAGCCTGTCCAAATAAAAGATGGTGACAAGCATGGATCTCCTGCTGCGGCGGTGAACCTGCCAGCATGGCGCACCATTTTCGCTCGTACACCCCTGATCAACCGTGTCTCCTG
>JANPLG010000527.1:0-7066 GCA_031426395.1 Actinomycetes bacterium | reverse complement strand
CTGCTCGCGTTGACGACGGCCGTCATCACCGCCGCAGCTTTCTTGAGGTCCTTGAGCAGCGAGGCACCAGCCCCGGTCTTCGCCACCTTCGGGACCCAGCATCCCATATTGATGTCGATGAGGTCCGCTCCGGCCCGGCAGCACATCTCCGCCGCCACGCCCATGATTTCCGGGTCGCCGCCGAAGATCTGCGCCGCCACGGGGTGCTCTTCTTCCGTCCACTGGAGGAAGTCGAGGCTCCGAACGTTCTGATGGTAGAGTCCGTGGCTGGAGGTGAGCTCCGTGCAGACGAGGCCCGCCCCCATCCGCTTGGAGAGGACGCGCAGCACGCTGCCGGTCTCGCCCGCCATGGGCGCGAGGGTGAGCGGCGGCCAGCAGGAGACCCCGCCGATCTCCAGGGGTCGCAGCTCCAGCCGCAGGTCGGTGGCGGCACCGGGTACGAGAGCCGATCCCATCAGGTTAGCGCTCATCGGGGCGTGTTTCCAGCGGACGCATGGCCCTGAGCTTCCCAGAGAATCCGGATGCCCTCGATGGTCAGATAGGGGGCGACGTGGTCGATGCAGTCGGTCTCGCCGGCGATCAGCTCCGCGAGGCCGCCCGTGGCGATGACGACCGCATCCTCTCCCAACTCCTGCCGGAAGCGGGCGACGATCCCTTCCACCTGCCCGATGAACCCGTAGAAGGCGCCGCTCTGCATGCTCTCCACCGTGCTGCCGCCGATCACGTTGGCAGGGCGTGCCAGCTCAATGCGCGGGAGATGCGCGGCGGTTCGGAAGAGCGCCTCTAGCGAGATGCCGACCCCGGGCGCGATCGCGCCGCCAAGGTACTCGCCATCCCGGTTGATGGCGTCGAAAGTGGTGGCGGTGCCGAAGTCGACGACGACGGCGGGAGCGCTGTAGCGTGCCAGGACCGCGACGGCATCGACCAGCCGGTCCGCGCCCACGGCGCTCTTGGGCGTGTATCGGATGGGGATCTCCGGTCGCAGCGCCTCGCCGACGAAGAGCGCGTCCTGGCCCAGGTAACGGCGGGTGAACTGCCGAATGGAGGGGGCGAGGGGCGGAACGACGTTGGAGACAGCCACGTGCCGCACCTCCGCTAGGGTGATCCCGGCGGTATCGAGGAGCGTCCTGACCAGCACCGCCAACTCATCCGCAGTGCGCTCACGGTCGGTGCTGATCCGCCAGGTGGCCCGAAGCTCCGCGCCCTGGTAGACGCCGAGCAGGATGTTCGTATTACCAACGTCGATGGCGAGCAGCATGGGGCCTCAGCCGGCCGAGGTGCCTTCCCGTGCCGGAGCGACCCAGTATAGCACGCCGCACGAGAGGGAGAGAGGGAGAGAGGGAGAGACCAAAGTCGCTACGCTCCCTCACCACTCACCACTCACCACTCACCACTCACCCATTCACCCATTCACCCATTCACCACCATCAGAAGCAGATCGAATGGTTGCTAATTCAGCTTGCCGCGCCCCACGCCCGGCATGGGCGCAACTCCCTCTATCGGCAGGATGCGGGGCTTGGGGATGACGTTCCCGACCACGCCGCCGGGTTGCGCTAGAAGCTCGTCGAAGGGGACCTTCAGGAAGGCGTGCAGGTCTGCATTGGGGCTGGCGGCGAGGTAGCGGTCCGCGAGTTTCCTCATGGCGGCGTGGTACACCTCGCGGCTTTGCCCGTGCGCGAAGTTCTTGCCGGGGAAACGCCGGATATCGCCGTTGAAGAGCGGGCTGATGTGGTACAGCTCGTGGATGATCGTCGCCAGCTTCTCGTGGTAGTCCGTTTCCTCGTGGAAGCGGGGCAGCACGAAGTAGAGCAGGTAGAGCAGCTCGCGATCCCCCACCTTGACCGCCTGCATGCGGAACCGCTTCCTGTTCTGGACCGTCTCACGCGCCCCACCCTCGAAGCGGAGCGGGACGCAACTCGCATAGGTGCCGTGCTTGCTGGACTGTCGCGCCTGCGTGATGGAGATGGCGATCCGGTCCAGGTCCACGTGTCGGAACTCGTCCATCGTGGCGACGATGTCCCGCACCACGGTCCAGAGTGCGTCCGTGTAGTGGAACGGGACCAGCTTCGGAGGCCTCGGAGGCTTCGGGGCACGCGAGGGCGCGGTCCGGTGTGTCGTGCCCCGCGCGTGCCGTCCAGCTTCTCGGCCCGATCCGGCCGGTGTAGTCTCACTCGCCGGGTTAGGCAGTTCCGGAAGGTCCAGGTCGAAGCCAAGCTGGTCAGAACGGCTCATCGCTACCCTATGCTGAAACGTCTTCGATGATCAAGGAAGCCCCGGAGCGGCTGCCAAACAGCGGCTGCCCTGGGGCCTCAGGACGACTGCGCGCAGGTCAGGCGCCGTACTTCTCCTGGATTCCCATGTAGGAGGTCAGGATCTTCATCACGTCCATCCCGCGGATGCGTCCGACGCCGCCCTGGCTGGCGGCCGTCTCACCGAAGGTGGTGACGAGATCCCGGCGGACGGTGGGTCCCCAGAAGAGGATGGGGCACGGCTCGCCGGTGTGGTCGCCGAAGGTGACGGGCGTGCTGTGATCGCCGGTGAACATCAGGATGATCTGCCCGTGGGTGGCGGTGAGGATCTGGTCGATCATGGCGTCGATCTTCTCAATGATCTCCACCTTGCCGGCGGCGTTGCAGTCATGGCCGGCCACGTCCGGGCCCTTGACGTTGCAGAGGACAAAGCTGTGCGTCTGGAGCGCCTCGATCACGGCGCGACCGATGGCAGCGGTATCGGTGTCGATGCCGGCGGTGGAGCCTTCCACATCGACGACATCCATCCCGATGAAGCGGCCGAGGCCTTTCACCAGTCCGACCTCCACAATGCAGGCGCTGGTGACGCCGTACATCTCGTTGAAGTTGGGGAGGTGGGGCGCCACGCCGATGCCGCGCGGCAGGGCGATGTTGGCGGCGGGCAGACCCTGCTCTCGCCGCGTCGCGTTGATGGGGTGGGCGTCGAGGATCTCATAGCTCTTGTGGACGAAGGCGTTGAGGATGCGTGCCGCCTTCTCGCTGGCGGCATCGCCTTCCTGGGTGCTGTGGGCTTCCCACACCTTCTCCCCGGTGGCGTGCGGATCGACATCCGAGACGTTCGCGCCGAGGCCGGGGCCACGCAGCACCAGGGCCGCCCGGTGGCCGACGGACTCCTTGAAAAAGCAGGTCACGTCCTCAATCTTAAGCCCATTGAGCGCGGCGGCGAGCTCCGTGGTCCCCTCGTTAATGCGGCCGGCGCGGCGGTCGGTGACCACGAGGTCGCTATCCACGGTGGAGAAGTTGCAGCGGAAGGCGAGATCGCCGCCCTTGAGGTCGAGGCCGATGCCGAGCGCCTCGAAGGGTCCGCGGCCGGGGTAGTACTTGTAGGGATCGTAGCCCAGGATGGCGAGGTGGCCGGTATCGCTGCCGCCGCGGATGCCGGGGCCGATGGGGTCCAGCAGGCCGCTCTCCCCCTCCGCCGCAAGGGCGTCCAGGGTGGGCGCGTGGGCCGCTTCCATGGGGGTCAGGCCGCCCAGCTCCGGCACGCGCCGGTCGCCGAGGCCATCTCCGATGAGGAGGAGGCACGGAAAGGTGTTGGTTGCTGACATGGGGGCGTTCTTCCGGTGAAAGGGTGACCCGGCGGCCACAGCGCGGCGATCCGGGTGGCCGGTGAAAAGGGTGGGATGCGGGTCCGGGGAATGGTAGCGCAATCCCCGGAGCGGTTTCCGGTTTCCGGTTTCCGGTTTAGGGTTTCCGGTTCAGTCGTGGATGGGAGGCGCGGCTGGTGAATGAAATGCATGGTAGCAAGTGTTCTTGTTTCACAGGGGGGCGGGGGGGACTACTTGGTCCTTGAGTGTAATTCAGGATGCAAGGGATCGCACTCCGGGTGGCTGTGGGCGGGACGGATTCAAACGTGCTACGCAGGGTTCAGTGGTCCGTCTGGGCCTTCAGGGACTCAGCGCTTCGTCGGGCCGCTCTGTCCGTTTCTCTGGGAGGTGGGCGTACGGATTGGGTTGCGGGGGTGGCCGGATCAGAGCCCTGGTGGATGGCAGCGCACCCGGTGAGCGACTTTCACTTCCCACTACCTGAGGCGTTTGCTATAATCCGACTGTTCGGCCCCGCCGGACAGCCGCCGACGTGGCGCAGTGGTAGCGCAACGGTTTCGTAAACCGTCGGTCACCGGTTCGAATCCGGTCGTCGGCCAGGAAAACTAGGCACGAAATGAGGCCCCGGCTTCACCTTCAGGGAGGTGGCCGGGGCCTTCTTCTAACCCGTTTGCTAATCCAGCGGATGAAGCCAGGCACCACGAAGGGGGCGCTGCTAATCCCTGCTGCTAATCCGTTTCCGGCGCGCGTTGCTCTAGGGAAGCCTCCTCGAGCGGCTCCAGGAGCTGATTGACGTACTGCGCGGCCGCGCGGTCCATTCCCGGCATCAGGTGCCCGTAGCGGTCCATGGTGATCGCGATCCCGGAATGTCCCAGGCGTTCGCTCACAACCTTCGGGTGGAACCCTCCCAGGATCAGCAGAGCGCCCTGCGTGTGCCGTAGATCGTGGAAGGAGACCTGAGTCACTTCCTGGGTGACGATGAACCGGGCGAACTTTTTGGAGAGCCAGTCCACACGGTAGGGCGTGCCGTCGCCCCGTGTGTAGATCAGATCGCTGTCCTGGTAAGCCTCTCCCATCAACTCCCGGTTGCGGGCCTGCTCGCGCCGAACCTGCAGCAGGTAGGCGAGCACGAGATCCGGGATCTCCACCGGGTGCTTCTTGTTGTTCTTGGGAAGCTTGAACCGGGTGCCGGCGCCGCGACTGTTCTCCATCGACTGGCTGATCAGCGCGACTCCCGCCTTGAAGTTGATGTCCTGCCACCGCAGGCCAAGGATCTCGCCGGCGCGCATTCCCGTGCTGACGGCCAGGAGAACGGGCAGGTGAATGCCGGAGTCCTTCACCGCGCGCAGGACGGTGATAGTCTCCTCGACGGTGAGGTTGGGCCGCTCGGACTTCTTCACCGTGGGCGGCTTCACCGCGTCCGCAGGGTTGCGGGCGAGGAGCTGCCAACGGACCGCCTGACCCAGCGCCTCACTCAAGACGCGGTGGTGATGCCCGACCGTCCGGGGACTCAGACCGCCTTCCTTCCCGTCGCGCCGGCCGCTCTCCAGCGCGCGGTTGTAATAGGCCTGGATCTGGAGGGGAGACAGCTTCGCGAGCGGGGTGACGCCGAAGGCCGGCGCTAGGTGACCCTCCACGATCCCCTCATACCCCTGGTAGGTCTTGAGGGTGACGTTCACCGCGGCGTACTCCTTGAGCCACTTTCGCAGGTACTCCGCGACCGAGAGCTTCCCAGGGTCAACTGCCCCGGCTTCAAGGGCAGCCAGGAGGCGGTTCAGCTCCTTCTGCGCCTCTCGCTTATTGCCCTTGAACGTGTGCCACTTCTGCTTCTTCTTGCCGGTGATCGGGTCGCGGCCAAGGTAGAGGATGAGTGACCAGGTGCCCTCTGCGCGCTGCTGGAGGCTGCCTTTCATCGGGTGGCCACCTCACTCCGCTTTGTCGCCAATTGGCGACACTGCAGCTACGCGCGGCAGTCCTGCGAACGGGTCAGGGGCGCTGCCTGTGCATCCACTGAGTGCCCACCGCTCATAGGCACTCAGTGCTTCTAACGCCGCCGCTAGATTCCACCCAGGCATGAATTGGGGCTGAGGCTGTTGCTGCACCGCCTGCCAGGCAACGCCCGCATCATTCAACCGCTCCATCATTGATGCGGCCTCGCGGTGAAAGTGCCCGTATTCTTGGTCCACATCCATCCGGGACAGGTGCTCTCTTCGTGACGCCTCTACGGCATCAGCAACGGCACCCCATGCCCTTTGATCGTCCTTGAATGCTTCAAGGGCGCGCCGCGCGCCCTCTTCGGCTGCGCGTGTAAGCATCTGCTGCAAGCCCGGAGTGTCGGTTGCTAGAGAGGGTGATTCAGCACCCCCTACGATCTGGAACACCGGCCGCCCGTCCTCCACGCCAACGAACTCGACTGCCGCGTCTTGAAGCCCCGGCAAGCCAATCGACGCGTACTGCCGCAGCACTTCATCCGGCGTCTTGGATGGGTCCGGATCATCCAGAGATGCTCTTCCCCATCGGAATGTCCGCCACGGTGGACGAGCGGCACCCGGAAGGGGTTGGTAGCCTCCAAGGGCGCGCCACTCGTTCACGTCAAGGCCGAAAGCCAGTGCGAACTGCTCGACTTTCTCAAGGCTCACTTGGTAGCCGCTACGCATACTGGCAAGCGTGATGCGGTCAATGCCCGTTCGGAACTGGGCAGCACGATCACTCAGCCCGTGCTCCTTGAGGACGCGGCTCACCGCTTCGCCGAATTGTGGAAGCACTTTCTTCATCAGGGACATTCTGAACGAAGTCTTACCGCAACGGCTACGGTAGAGGCAGAAAAGTGGTTGCAGTAATTGCTTCCAGTAGGGTAGAACAGTCCTGTGGAAGCACTTGCATCCACAGGGAGAACGTAATGCCAATCTGCCTTGAAGAAGATGACTTCGCGTTCGTCAACCAGGTGGCTACGCTGTGCCAGAGGGGCAAGAGTCAACCCGAGATTGCGCGGGAGTTCGGACTCAGTCTGTCCGGACTAAGGAATCGCCTCTCCAAGCACGGACTTTGCTTCGGCACCCGTGTTGAACGGCAGCTTCAGCGCGCTGGGTCAGGCGAGCCTATCGCTGACTTGATTGCGCGCGGGGAACTGATCGAGACCGCCTCGCGAGAGCGGTGCCATGCCTGACCAGCGAACGCCCCTTGAGGAACTGCTCACGGCCACATCCGAGCTTGCCCGCGTTGCTGCTCGTGTGGCTCTCGCGGCGGAACGCCTGGCCGTAGAGCGAAGCACGCCGGCCGCAGCTCCGGCCGCTTCCCACTCGGACATTCCGCTGACCATGCGCCTGCCTGAAGCGGCGCGCCTGCTTGGGATCGGGGAGTCGTCCGCCCGTGACCTGGTAGCCGCCGGCAAGCTGCAGGTCGTGAAGGTCGGAACCCGAGTGATCGTGCCCCGGAACGCCGTGCTGGAGTTCCTCTCCACGCACCGCCAGTAACCCCCACGCTTGGCTGAGG
>JANPLG010000526.1:0-32980 GCA_031426395.1 Actinomycetes bacterium | reverse complement strand
CGGCAGCCTGTGAGAGACCTCTCGGAACGGGGTACTCGTCCTCGCCTCCGTGACTGTCACCCTCGACGGCGGTCGCTTGGTCGTGGGACTTGTCTATTTCGGGGGTCCAGCTGAAACCGACGTTGGGCGTGGCGTGTCCTGCGCTGGGGTTGGCCTTCGTCGCAGGGATCGATACCCCGGTGCGTGGCGGGCGTGGCTGGATCCCCGCAGGGCAGAGGCCGCTTCGCACCGGGGTTGCCGGGCGAGGATGACGGGGGTCTTCCGTGTGCGGAGGGAGCCTCCTTCACATCCCAATCTACCAGCTGAACGCGGTCACACCCCTCGGCTTCACGGATCGGGTGGGGAGATATACTCTCTGGAGAGCCGCGCCCATACCGTTGTGCGGACAACTATCGACCTATGGACCCCACCGAACCTCATCCCACTGAACCTCATCCCACTTCGCGGGAGCCGGCCGGCACTTCGGAGCCGTCTGCGCACGATGAGCGGATGCGCCGGCCGATGTCGCGCCGGAACCTGATCAGTGATGAGCTGGGCAAGGCGAGCATGGATGCGATCAAGCGGCTCCCCTCCTTTGCGCCGATGATCGGGTTCGCCTTCAAGCAAAGCGCGGCGCAGAAGGAAGAGGAGAAGGTCAAGAACCTCTGGCTCCTCCTGATGGGCCGGGAGCCGAAGGACCAGGAGGCGGTCGCAGCGCTCGAGGGGCTGCGTAAGGCACGCTCTCCCGAGGAGAAGGGCGACTCGCTGGTCGACCTCCTCTGGGCGCTCTGCCAGACCGTCGAGTTCGAGACGGTGGCGCGGGGGAACAGCGCGCTGATCCGGGGGCTCTATCTGATCGCGCTTGATCGGCAGCCGACGGAGGAAGAGCGGGCCGCCGCGTTGGAAGTACTGTCAGAGACCGAGGACCTGGTAGCCAGGGGAGCGGCGCTGGAGGGACTTCTCACCGGCCTGTTCCGCTCCGGGGACTCAATCTTCCGCAAGGAACCGTTTGTGGGCGTAAAATCGGCACCCAAGCGATTCCCGTGGGGTTAGCCTGGAGCCGAAGGGGTTTGGCTCCCCGTACCTAGCGGCGTCGCTCAGCGCGGCTCCCGGTGAGAACGCATGTCAAGCCCTGAACTCGCTTCCGCCGCCACTTCGGTCACTCCCTCCTGGGACTTGAGCGACCTCTACGCCGGACCCGAAGACCCCGCCATCTCCGCCGACAACGAGCGGCTTCTGCAACAGTCGATCCGCTTCGAGGAGCGGTACCAGGGCAAGATCCTGGCGGCGGCGATGTCGGCCACCGAGTTCCGTGTGGCGCTGGACGAGTACGAGGCGATCAACCGGCAACGGGCGCGCCCGGTCACTTTTGCCAACCTCCGCTTCACTGCGGACACCGCCGACCCAGCACGCGGCGCCTTCCTCCAGAAGATGCAACTCGCCGCCACGGCTTCGTCCACGCATTTGCTCTTCTTCGACCTAGAGATCGGCGCGATGGAAGAGGCGCGCTTTCACGAGTACCTCGCCGCCCCGGAGATCGCTCCCTACCGCCACTACCTGGAGCGTGAGCGCCGCGCCGCGCGGCACCACCTCTCCCAGGCGGAGGAGACGCTGGCCGAAGAGCTCAGCAACACGGGTGCCCGCGCCTGGGTGCGCCTCTTCTCCGAAGTGAGCTCCCGCGCCCTGTTCCAGGTCGACCTCCCCGAGGGTCGGCAGGAGTTGAACCAGAGCCGCGTGCTCTCGCTGCTGCAGGATCCGGACCGTGCCGTGCGTGCGGCCGCCGCCGCCGCCATCACGGAGACTCTGGGTGAGAAGAGCCACACCCTTACCTTCATCTACAACACGCTGCTGCAGGAGAAGGCGACCAGCGACCGCCTCCGCAGCTACGATCACCCGGAGCAGGCGCGGGACGAGGTGAATGAGCTTCCCTCCGAAGTGGTCCGCACGGTCATCGACGTCTGCGCCGCCAACTACGACGTGGTCGCCCGCTACTACCAGCTCAAGCAGCGGATTCTTGGCCTCACGGAGCTGACACACATCGACCGGTATGCGCCGCTGCAGCAGGTGGTCGAGGAGATCCCGTTCGACCGCGCCCGCACCTGGGTGCTTGATGCCTTCGGTAGCTTCTCCCCGCGGATCGCGGAGACGGCCAACCGGTTCTTTGAGCGGAGCTGGATCGACGCGGAGTTGCGGCCAGCGAAGCGCGGTGGTGCTTATTGCAGCTACGTGGCACCGGATCTCCACCCTTACGTCTTCGTGAACTACACCGGGCAGGCTCGGGATGTGATGACCCTGGCGCACGAACTGGGGCATGCGGTCCACGGCGTCCTCGGCAGCGGGCACCACTTCCTCGACTTCTACCCCTCCCTACCGATGGCGGAGACCGCCAGCGTCTTCGGCGAGATCCTGGTCTTCGAGCGTCTGCAGCAGCAGCTCTCCGACCCGATGGAACGCCTCTCCCTGCTGTCGGGCAAGATTGAGGACAGCTTCGCCACCGTCTTCCGCCAGGCCACGATGTACCGCTTTGAGCAGGCGGCCCACCACACCTACCGTGAGCAGGGCGAACTGACCACCGAGCAGTACAGCGCCCTCTGGCAGAGCACCATGCAGGAGATGTTCGGCGACTCGCTGACGCTGGGAGAAGAGCACGCCACCTGGTGGATGATCATTCCCCACATCTACAGTACGCCCTTCTACGTCTACGCTTACGCGTTCGGCGAACTGCTGGTGCTCTCGCTTTACGCGCGCTACCGGCAAGAAGGGTCGTCGTTCGTCGCCCGCTACGAGACGCTCCTGGAAGGTGCCGGCTCCCTCACGCCGGAGGAGCTGCTGGCACCGCTCGGCATCGACATCCGGGACCCGGCCTTCTGGTCCGGCGGTATTGATGTCCTCCGCGCAATGGTCGATCAGGCCCACCGCCTCGCCGCCGAAGCAGGTGTTGCGTGAGTGGATGGCCTGTGCGAGCAACCGACTGCGCGGGTCCATCTCCGGAACGAGGGATGCAGCGGGGATCCGGCCCGGGTAGTTCGCGCAACTCGTCCAGCGGCGGCGGCGTCAAACCTTGACAGGGCTTGCCTGCTGGGAGGCTTGGATGCGGACCGTTGCCCTTGTTTGCCTGACCTTGGCCGCCGGATCAGCGGCGATGGCTCGGAGCGCCGTTCCCTCGTCGGTGGCCGACCCATGGCTCGCTCGGATCGAAAACCGGGCGGAACTCGAAGCGGCGATCGCGGAACATCTGGCCATCCCCCCGTCTAGGGCGATCGCTGCAATCGTAGACCTTTCAGGTGTTCCTAGTCCGGACGTCGACTTGATTGGATTCAGTCTGGGGCGGGGCGACAGCCGCACATCCGGACTTGAGTATGTAGTGCGGATAGGTCCCGGTCCCGGTTCCGGCCTCTACTCGGTCGATGGCCTTGACGGCATCGTTATTTCCTACATTGGCGATGCTCCCCTCCCCGAGGGTGTGGGTTCCGAGGACGAGACAATCAGCGAAGCGCAGGCTGAATTAATCGCCCGCACATACCTTCGAGAGAAGTTTCCCTGGACGGTCAAGCGCAGATGGTTCGAATGGACGGCCGGGAAGCGGTCCAATGGGTGCTGCTGGCAATTCGGCTGGTTGGAGGAACTTTCACCCAGCAATGCCAGGATGGGATTTGACCTTTACCTGGAGGTGAGAAAAGCTGACGGACTCGTCCAGTGTATCAGGATGCCAGCACGCGACTGGAGAGGCCCCTTGGTTCCGCGCATCTCACGTGCACAGGCTGAAAATGTGGTCACTTCCCGCTGTTGGAGCGGCGGCGACGAGCCCCTGCCCCAACTGAGCGACGTGTATCTCGCAGTCAGCCATTCTGACTCCCTGGAGTGGATCCTCGTCGAAGCGGTCCCATTCGACCCCGATCCTGAATCATCGAACGACGTTGATTTCATCATCCATGCCGTCGATGCGATTACGGGCGAGTACTCCCAGCCGATGATGGCTCCGCTCCGTGTCCCGCAGCGTACACTCACCACCGAACTCCCCAGGCTCACCCAGGAGCAGCAGCGGATCGCGCGGGCAGCGGTCCAGGAAGGCAAGGTTCTGAGCCGTCCGGCGCCGCGGATATCGCTGCGTCACGGAATGGAAGCACCATTCACAATTACAACTTTGAATGGGGCAAGTGTGGGTCAGCTATGGGTCCGAGCCGAGGCCCTCAATACGTTTGGAGCGTACGTCTTCCCGCTCCGAGATCGACTCCGGGTCTGGTGCGCAGAACGGCGGTGCGGAGAGCGGGAGCTTGGGGCAGCGTTCCGAGAGAACTGCTGGTGGGTGCCGTTGCGCCGAGCGGCTGCGGCGCTGGGCTGGCAAGTCCACTGGGACAGAGCAAAGCAGATCGCTACGGTGATGACGGCTGGCTCGGAACCAAGGAGGCCCCGCCCCGTCGTACCGCGACCTTAGACAGGCTCGATTCGGAAGGGCAGCGGAGCCGTTGGACCGACGGTCGGTCAGGATCAAATGCTATCGATTGGTGAGGCGCGTGGTGTGACCGAGGCGGCACCGGTGAATCACCCCGGCCGCTCCTCGAAGGCGAGCGGGTTGGGTGATTTGAGGCTGGTCACCCGAAGATGGCGCTTTCCTTCCAGGACCTCCAGCAGCGGCTTGCCCAGTAGCTCGCCGCGCCAGCCCTCCAGGACCGCAGGCGCTTCCGAGCCGTTGACCCCGAGCTTCCAGCGGACGAGGTCCTGGAGGTCGGAGACAGTTGCCAGAAGCTGCGGGTCGACGCGGTTCTCGGCGGCAACTCCGTTCGAAGCAAGGGAGAGCAACTGGCCCAGCACGCCGACCTGCGGAGGGTCGTCGCGGCGAAGGGTCGTGGGCAGATCCGCTTGGGGCAGCGCCATTGCCATCTGCACCGCCTTCACCAACTCGCCGCCGATCTTCCGGAGGTCGCCGCGATCGAAGCCGCGTAGGGCGAAGAGATCCGCCGTGGACGCGGGCTTCCGCTTCGCAATCTCGACCATCAGTTCGTCCTTCAGAACGCGGCGGGCCGGCACGTTCAGGTCCCGCGCCGTGGCATCGCGCCAACGCCACAACTCGCGCAGCGTCGCCAGCTCTCGGCGGCCCAGTGAGGTGCTGCCGGAGACTTTCCACCACCGTTCCTCACGCTCATCGTCAGCCACCCGGTCCACCAACCGATGGCACTCCGGTTCCAGCCATTCCAGGCGATTCAGCTTCCCCGCCTGCGCGGTGAGGGTATCCCGCAAGGCGTGAAGATGCCGGACATCGTCCGCTGCATATTCCAGTTGGTGAGGAGTGAGGGGCCGCTGCTTCCAGTCGGTGAACGTCTCCCGGCCGTTAACCTGCACCTCAAGCACGTTCTTCACCAGGTTGGTGTGGCTCAGAGGATAGCCGTGGCCCACTAGCCCCGCCACAATCTGTGGGTCGAAGAGGTGGCCCGGTGCCCGGCGGGCGTACCGCAGGCAGAAACGGATCTCCTCACGGGCGGCGAGGGCGATCACCACCTTGTCAGGATCGGTGAGGGCCTCCCAGAACGGCTCCAGGCCGTTCACCGCAAGGGGGTCGAGGATCCAGGTGCGTCCCGCCGCAGCAAGCTGCACCAGGCACAGGAGCGGCTCGTAGGCGTTCTCACCAATGAACTCCGTGTCGAGACCAATGCTCTCGCTCGACCGGATCGCATCCACGAGGTCCGCGAGGCGGCGGGAGTTGTTGACGTACTCAAACTCATCTTCTGGCATAGGACAACTCTATCAAGTCGAGCGCCTGGCCGGTGAGTTGCACGGAAGCTCAGTTGGAGAATTCTGCCGGGAAGTCCACTGACTCACCGACGAGCGCGTGACATTGGCCCAGTCTGCCTACCGACTGAATGTGGTGAACGCCAGGGCTTCCAGATCGAGCGCTCTGAGCCGTTTGGCAGCGTCGCCTTGCCCCTCGCCTCCCAACGCGAGCAGTTGCTTGGCCAGGGACACCGCCCGACCGCTCTTCCCTTGCGGTGCCATGGCTTCCAACGCAACGCGGACCGCCGTGCACTCAATTCCAGCACCCATCGCAGCTCGCCATCCAAGCAGAGATTCCAGTATCGCCACTCGTGCCGAAGGAGTGAGCCCGTTCAGGCAGCGAGCTACGGCCAACTCCGCAGCCGTGGCAGCGGTTTCACGGAACGCCGGGTAGCTTCGAACCAGAACGTCCATCATCTGGAGGAGCGCGCGCGGTTTGGCGTCGATCTGTGTCAGCACCTCCCCCAGATGTTCCGCCAGCCAGTGGTGCGAGAGGCGACCGTCGCAGAGTGAGCGGTGGATCAGTTCGACGATCGCGCCCTGGAGGGGCTTGGCGCTCATCGCATCACGCAGCAGCACTGGGATCAGTTGGTCGACTGGGCAGTCCCCACGCAGTGCCATCTTCACCGTCTCCGGCGCCACGCCTCCCTGCCATAGGGCAAGACCGGTGGGCACATGTGCCGCCAGCAACGGAGGGAGGACGACGGGAAACGCGAAGGCAATGGGGTCTGCCGGCAAGTACCATCCGCCGCCGCCGGCAAGTGCCGGGCCCCACTCCGGCATCAATGAGGCAGCGTGGCCGAACATTTGCTGGCCTCGCCAGAGTTGCCCCATCAAGTTCTGCTGCGCCTCTACGCTCTTCGGTTCCAGGGGCCACGGACGGACGAGTAGCGAGGGATTATCGCCGGCACTGTCCACCACAAACGGATGCAGCTCGCCTGGGATCACAGGAGTGAGACGCTGAAGCGCGGGCACCTCGGCCATGCCGAAGCGGCAGCGAAACGCGGAAGCTACCAGCCGCAGCGAGTAGAGGGGACTGGCCTCTTGCAGTTGCGCCGGACCGGTGTCGACAAAGTCGTTTACTTTCCGGCCAGGATTCTTGGAAAACCTCGCCATCCGCCGCCGCAGTGACTGGCCAAGAGTTGTTAGTTTGGCGTTCAGACTGCCGCTTGTTGCCGTGAGCCAATTCTGCAGCTCAGCCTGAGCCTTCTCCTGTTCGGCTTCCGCGGCCAGAGCCACCCTGAGCATGAAGTCCGCTGGCTGGGTCAGCTTCAGCTTCGCGGAACGAATTCGCTCCCAGGCAACCCGCCGCGCTTCGTAATCCGGTGGCAGGCGGTAAAGAGCGGAAGCGAGGTCCTGTAGCTCGTCCGTCGATAGCTCGCCGTACTGAATCAGCCGGTTCGCGAAGACTTCCGGGTCGATCCAGCCGCACTCCGCGGTCGGCAGGGAGAGCGGCGGAGGCACTTCGCGCTGTTGGCGTGCGGACCGGAGTGCCTGGAGTTGGTGACGGATGAGGGGTCGGGTCCATTCTGCCTGGAACTGCCGGGCCTCGGCAGCCTCACCTTCTGGTGTGCCAAGCCAGCACTCGAGCAGTCGCAGCACTGTCCCCACTCCGTCTTGTGGCCGAACTCTGTCGTTGGGATCCTCCATGCGTGACGGGAGCTGGATAAGCGGGTCCAGCAGGCGGATCAGGGTATCGCGCTCGTTGGCTGCGATAGGAAGGCGCGCTCCTGCCAGCATCCGCTCCCAATCTCTCGGGGTGAGTGGGGCGACCGTGATCCGCAGCAACAACTCCGCGGTCTCCTCCGCTGTGGAAGGCGCGACGAACGGCGCATCCCAACGCCACCGCGCTACAAGGGGCGGATGCGGATCAGGGAGCGGCACGATAGGATCGAGGGCGTTGAGACAGCGGTTGAGGAACTCGCGCCGGGACGGATCGGGGCTCGCCTCGGCGGCGGCACGGAGCCGTTCGGGGAGTGACTCACCCTGCTCGCGCACCTCCGGGTGACCTGCGAGTAGCGGCACTTCCTCTTGCTCCGGGAGTAGCGGCTGCAGGCGAGCCGCGACGGCCGGGGGCGCCGTGATGGCGGCGTCTGCCACCACGGCGGCGGCTTCCCAGTCGTCCTGCCACCAGCCGTCCTTCTCAAGCCACGTAACCACGGCGTCGGCGACGGCGGCCTTGGGATGCTGGAGGCCTGGGAGTGCCGAGCGGAGCGCCTCGAGTCGCTCTTCCGGTTCTCGGGCGCAGCGCCGCAGCAGCGCGATGGCGTTTCGAGCCGCCGTCGAACTGGGGCCATTGATCGCCAGTCCCAGCATCGGAATGAGATCCAACGCGCTCAACGTCCCCCGCGACAGCAGACCGCCTGCCGCAGACAGTCCCATCGGCGTGGCGCGGGGATTCGGCGCTGCCAGAAGGTCGAGGGCGATCTCAGCGCGGGCATCCCACTCCGCATCTGAGACCTTCATCTTCTCAAGCAGCTTGACCCACCAGTTGGCATCCAGGGTCTTGCTGGCCTCAGCGAGGCGGCGGAGGGCGAGGTCCAGCAGCGCGTCCCGCGAGAAGTGCCCGTCGCTGACCAGCGTAAGCAGCGTGTCGAACAGCTTGTGCCCGTAGTCCGATTGGGCCATCAACGGCTCATCGCGCGCTTGCAGGGAAGCCCAGAGGATGCGGCGGTCCAGGTCGTCCCAGGTGAATTCAAGGTAATTGAGGAGTCGGGCCAGGCGGGTGAGCACCGGCATCAGTTCCCGCTCGGAGAACAGTCCGCGCTTCAGAAGCTCTCGGGCTACCGAAAGCTGTGAGCCAATGGCGAAACCGTCGGTGCCAGGATCGATCAATCGCAAGAGGACAGCCTTTCCCCAGGTTTCCGATCGTGCTGCGAGCACGTTCCCCGCCCGGTAGGTGAACTGTTCCCGACCCTTCAGTCCATCTGTATAGGCCCACCGCCATTGCGCGCCGAAGAGAACCTTCTCAACGTCCTTCCTAACGGCTACGCCAACCAAGAAGAGGCGCAACGTAACGACCCTAGAAACCCGGGAGTCGCGATCAATGGGGATCCGCTTGTGCCGCTCCTCTATGAGCTCAACTCCTGCAGGTTCGCCTCGAATCCACTTCGATTGCTCAAGGTCCAGCCATGCCTTGAGGACTGGGAGCACCTGCGGGATCAGCTCCTTGCGAAGCAGTGCAGTCTCAGTGGGGGTGAGCTGCGCCAGGCCGAACATCATGTCGTCCGCCTTGCCTCGCCAGAGGCTCTCGCGGACCAGGGTTTCCGCTTCAGACGCCATCGCCTGCCGCCTCCGAGATGCAGTCCTCACTGGCCTTGATCCCGGCCGCAGTGCGTAGGGCGAGCAGATGCTTGCATGGACCGCGCTTGAGGCCGTGCTGAAGGATCCATGGGCAGGTGCAGCTCCCTTCTCGGATCTCGCCGCCCATCCCCAGGTCCAGCCGCACGCGATAGGTGGCGTGATCGCCCTTGACCCAGCCGGCGAGTCGTTCTCCGGTGGCTGTTGCCTCGCGGGAGGACAGCTCCGCACTTTCGCTCTCCACCAGGCGGTTTGAGTTCTTCTCTCGCTCCTGGAGTTTGAACCCTTGCTCCACGTAAGGGAGGTGACGCGGGTAGAAGGTTGCCTCGGGGAGGTCGTAGCCGAGGAGGCCCTGCTGGCTGAGGAGGTCAACCAGTTGCCCGGCGTCGGCCTCCGATGCTTCCAGCCTGCGGGCTAGGTCCGGCACGGAGAAGCGACCGCCGGATACCGCTATCTCCCGCGCCCGCCCGACCAATTCCGGGTCCAGCGGGTTGCGGGAGGAACGGAGCGCCTCGCCGTCGCCGCTGAATCCGTGGTCTATGCGGCTGGAGATGCCAAGCGTCACGCGCGCTGCGCCAAGGTCCGCGACCCAGAACGACGGGGCTTCGTCGTCGACCGACCAGAGGTAGAGGCGCCCGGCCTGGGCCGCCAGTCGGCGTAGCAGTCGCAGGCGGTGAACGCCATTGATGGCTACCGCAGTGGCTCCCGCACCCGGATGATACGGCGTGACCGTACCGCTGCCGGTGACCCAGAGCGGCCCGTCAGAGGGTGCCCTCGCCGGCAGGGAGGCGATGAACTGCCGGATCTGCTGCTTCTCCAGCACAAAACGGGGGCGCGCCGCGCGCTGAATGGCCTGGACCTGTAGAAAGCCCCGCACCCACCGCTCCGGCAGGGTGACCTTGCGCTCCACCGACGAACCGGAGGCGGTGTGCAGCGTGACCGAATCCTCTCCCACTTCGAAGGCGGAGCCCTTGCCAGGCCGCAGGGTGCTCAGCCGCCCCGCGAACTCCGGTCCGAAATCGACATTCGTGGTGCCGGGACTGCCCATCTCGCCTTCATGAAAGGTGTCTGGGGAGAGGTCGACGCGGGCGTAGACGCCGCCATCGCTGGAGAAGCACTCCAGGCGCACCCACTCCGACTCCACGCTGACCACCGGATCGAGAAGCTTCCAGAGGTCGGGTCGGTAGAAGCGTGAGTCGACCACGTCCCTGAGGGTCAGGAGGTTTTCTCGGAACAGAACTGGGTGGGCAAGATCTCCGCGGAACAACCAGGGCTTCGGCCTTGCCTTTTTCGCCGCCTGCTCGCTGGCCGCGAGGTAGACGTGCAGAAGACCCTTCAAAAGCGCTACCTGGCTGGCTTGCCGGTATGCCACGGCATAGTGCATTTGCAACCGCCTTCCCACCGGAACGATGTCTCTCCTGGCATGTTGGTCCGAGCGGCGAGCCGTCCCTTCCACGCGATGAATGGTTGGGGTCCGGAGCTAACTGCAGGAATGTCCCGACTCCGCCAACGTTCGGGAAACACACCACTTGCCGCCGGGGCATGTTTTCGGCAGGCTGGCGAAGGTATACTTCCTGGGTCAGATGCGCGGTCTCCGCATTGCGCAAATTCCCTTTTTCCCACTCCAACGGCCAAAGGTCGTGCCCTACCGCCTCGCAGCCACTGCGAGAGGAGCCGTATGAGCGACTACACCCCGGAATCGACCCTTCACGCCAGCGCCGCACCGACCGCCGCCACCACTCCCACGAGTATCGTTCCAGCCGATCCCACGGACCGCCCTGTTCCACTCTGGCCGGAAGGCGTGATTGCGCTGGCGGCGGGGGTGACCCTGCTGGTGATTGGGTTCAAGCACCGGAAGTACTTGATGCGCAAGGGCAAAGAGGCGCAGCGGCTGGTGGAGGAGTTCCAGCGCCAGGGCGGAGTCGAGGAGCTGGCCGCCGTGGCGCGCCAGGCGACTTCGTTCCTCAAGGGTGGCTGACGATTGCGGATTTCGGATCGGTCGGTGGAAGGACTGACGCGCAGTGCGGGTCTGGATGGATGGTGCGTCTCGGATTGATAACACGGAGCAGAGCGACCGCTTGCCAGGACGGCATCGTCGACGGTTGTCTGCCTCCCGGCCCACAATTCCGGGGAAGAACTCCTTGGCCGCGAGTGGTTCCCTCGCACATACGGTGAATCTGGTTGGAATGGGCGGCTTCGAGTCCGGAAACCCGGCTCAGCCGCGGTGGAGCCGTCCGGATAGCCCAGGGCCTTGAGCTTCCGCCCCAGCTCACCCGGTCCCCGGCACCCTTCCTCCCACCGGCGCTCACTGCCAGGGCGAGGAGACGTGGTACCAGCCACTGGCCCCTGAATGAGCGCTCCGCCGAGTCAATTCGATTCGCTTCCAGAACCGGCCTCTCGCTGCGTTCGATCACTGCGTCCGACCTGGCAAGTGGCTCAACTCGCGCAGACGGAACTCCCCCGAGATTGGGGCCCGGGGGCAAACTTCCGTCGACGATGCCCTCCTGCCAACTAGGCACCATCTCACCCCAACGAACTCGCCTCCTTGGCTCACCGGAGCTGAAACGACCGAGTCAACTCCCTCGTCCCTTCGCGGCAATGCTTCATTCATCCGTATCTGGGACACAACGCTCTTTCAGGGCGTAAGACTCATCAGGAGCTCGCGCCGCCCTTCGACTGTTTCGCCTCTCTGTCTCTCTGTCTCCATGGCGAAGGTGGACAGTGGGGATCGCCTTTCAGTCAGTCCGCTCTTGTCGTCCCGTGCAATAGACCACCAGCATGCCTCAACCCAACCACCCGCAGACCACTGCCGCCTCTGGCTCCCCCCTCGTGGATATCAAGGGGCTGGAGAAGCGCTATGGCGCCACGGCCCAGGATCCGGGCACCCTCGTGCTCAAGGACCTCGATTTCCGCCTCTCCGCAGGCGAAGCGGTGGCTGTGGTGGGTGCGTCCGGGTCCGGGAAGAGCACCTTCCTCAACATCCTCGGCACGCTCGACCATCCTTCAGCGGGGACGGTGCAGCTCAATGGCCGCGATCCGTTCGCCCTCAAGGAGGCGGAGCAGGCCGCTCTGCGCGGACGGGAGTTGGGCTTCATCTTTCAGCTCCATCACCTGCTGCCACAGTGCACGGTGCTGGAAAACGTGCTGGTCCCAACCCTGGCCGGCGGCCCGGCCCGCCGCTCCGAGGAGGCCGAGGTTCGCGCCCGTCGGCTGCTGAAGCGGGTCGGGCTGGCGGAGCGGCTGGACCATCGGCCCGGCCAGCTCTCCGGGGGGGAACGCCAACGGGCGGCCGTGGTCCGCGCGCTCATCAATGAGCCGAAGCTTCTCCTGGCGGATGAGCCGACCGGCTCCCTCGACCGGGTCGCTTCAGACAACCTCGCCCGGTTGCTGGTGGAATTGAATCAGGAAGAAGGCGTGGCGCTGGTTGTCATCACGCACTCGATGGCGCTGGCCCGCACGCTTGGCAAGGTGCTGGAGATGCGGGACGGCCGCCTCTTCCCCGCCCGCGCGGAGGGCGGCGAATGAGCCGCCTCACCACCGGTTCGCTCGTCCTCCGGGGGCTGCGCTACCACTGGCGCTCTCACCTCGGCGTCTTCCTCGGCGCATTGCTCGCCACCGCCATCCTTGTCGGAGCGCTCGCGGTGGGGGACTCAGTCCGCTACAGCCTGCGGGAGATTGCCCTCGCCCGGCTTGGGCAGGTGAGCCTCGTCCTCTCCGGCCAGAGCCGTCTCTTCCGCGGCGCTCTCGCGGACCAGGTCTCCAAGGACCTCGGCGCGCCGGTAGCGCCGGTGCTCACACTGCGGGGCACTGCTTCCTTCGATGGCGGCGGCGAGCCGGTCCGCACCGGCGGTGTCCGCGTCTACGGCGTCGATGAGCGCTTCTGGAAGCTCGGCCCGGCCAGGACACCCGTTTTTGGCGGAGAGGGCGCGGTGCTGAACGACCGCCTCGCCCAGCGCCTCGGCGTGCGCACCGGTGACGAGGTCCTCTTCCGCATCGACAAGCCGAGCCTGCTCTCCCGGGACGCTCCGCTCTCCACCGTCGACGATGCCACCGTCACTGCCCGCGTCCCCGTCGCCGGCGTGATCAGCGACGCTGAGTTCGGGCGCTTCGGCCTGGAAGCGAACCAGGCGCCGCCCCTAAACGCCTTCCTGCCGCTCGCCCTGCTCCAGGAGCAGATCGGGTTCAAGGAGAGTGTCAACACCCTGCTGGTAGGCACCACCCAACCTTCAAGTGCTTCCCCCAGAATTGGGGGCCAGGGGGCCTCTTCCCCAACCGTGGATGCCGCAACCGAAGCGCTCCGCAAGCATTGGCAGTTGGCCGACGCCAGCCTGGAGCTGCGCGACCTCCCTCGGCGCGGCGTCGAACTCCGCACCGACCGCGTCTTCCTCGATGCCCCCGCCGCCCAGGCCGCCATGCGCGCCGCCCCGAACCCGCGCGGCATCCTCACCTACTTTGTGAATGGGCTGCGATCAGGGGGGAAGGCCACACCCTATTCCACCGTCGCCGCGATGTCCGTGCCGCCCGGCGGCCAGTTCCTGGCGGATGACGAGATCATCCTCAACCAGTGGACCGCGGACGATCTCGCCGCGAAGCCGGGGGATCAGGTCACGATCACCTTCTCCGTCATCGGGCCGATGCGACGGCTGGAGGAGCGGACGGCCAGTTTCCGGGTCAAGTCGATCGTCCCCCTCGCCGGAGAGGCCGCCGATCCCGACCTCATGCCGGAGATTCCCGGTATCACCGATGTCCCCAACTGCCGCGACTGGGACCCCGGCATCCCGATCAAGACTGAGAAGATCCGGGACAAGGACGAGGCCTACTGGGACCGCTACCGGGGCACCCCCAAGGGCTTCATCAGCCTTGCCGCCGGACAGAAGATCTGGAGCAACCGCTTCGGCAACCTCACCGCCATCCGCTACGCGGAGTCTCGAGAGCCGGCTGTCGTGGAAGCGGAACTGCGGAGCGTCCTTTCGCCCTCATCCATCGGCCTCTTCTTCCTGCCGGTCCGGGCGCAGGCCCTGGCGGCCAGCACCCAGGCCCTCGATTTTGGCCAGCTCTTCCTCGGCTTCAGCTTCTTCCTGATCATCGCCGCCCTGATCCTGACGGCGCTACTCTTCGCGTTCGGGGTAGAGCAGCGCGCGGAAGAGGTCGGCACGCTGCTGGCGGTCGGCTTCAAGCCCTCCGGCGTGCGACGTCTGCTACTGGCCGAGGGTGCTGGCGTTGCACTCCTGGCCGGCTTGTTCGGCGCGCTGATTGGCACCGCCTACACGCGGGCAGTGATTGGTGGCCTCTCGTCCGTCTGGAGTGGCGCGGTGGCTGGCTCCATCCTGCAGTACCACGTGGAGCCAGCTACCCTGGTCGGCGGTGCGATGGCTGGGTTCCTGGTGGCGCTGCTCTCCATCTGGCTCATCGCCCGTAAGCAGGGTCAGGCCTCCATTCGTGAGCTTCTCACCGCCACGCCGGAGTCGGAGTCGCGGCCGCGCCGTCTAAAGCGGAACGCCGGTCTTCCCAGTGCTGCCATCGGGCTGGGGGGCGGGCTGGCGCTCGCGTTCCTCGGGTTCGCGACCGGCAAGGAGCACGCTGCCGAGTACTTCTTCGGGGCGGGGAGCCTGCTGCTGATCGGCGGACTGGGGGCTTGTCGGCTCTACCTGGCGCGACTGGAGGAGTCGGTGTCCCGTCAGCGGCTCACGCTCGGGACGCTTGGGACCCGCAATACCACGCGGCGTCGGGGACGGAGTCTCGCCGCCATCGGGCTACTCGCTGCCGGAAGCTTCATGGTCGTGGCCGTTGGCGCGAACCGCCACGACCCCGCCGAGGGTGCCGCGAAGCGTTCGTCCGGAACGGGTGGCTTCGCGCTCTACGGAGAGACCACGCTTCCCGTTTTCCAGGACCTCAACTCCGAGGATGGCCGCGAGGCGTTCGGCCTGGACGAGGAGGAACTGCAGGGCGTCGGCATCCTCCAGGCCCGCTTCCGTGAAGGCGATGAGGCGAGCTGCCTCAACCTCAACCGCGCTCAGATGCCGCGCCTGCTTGGGATCTCCCCTGGGGCGCTGAGGGAGCGGAAGTCGTTCACCTTCGCCAGCCTCGCCGAGGGTGTGGCCAAAGACGATCCGTGGAGCGTCCTGGAGAAGCCGATAGGGGAGGGTGTCATCCCGGTGATCGGCGACACCAACACCGTCATGTGGTCGCTGGGCAAGGGAATGGGGGACACCCTCACGGTGATGGACGACCGTGGCGGCAGCGTCAAGCTGAAGATCGCCGGCGTCCTGGCCAATAGCGTCCTTCAAGGTGCGCTCGTAATGTCCGAGAATGCCTTCACCCGGCACTTCCCCTCGCAGGCCGGCTACCAGGTCTTCTTGGTCGATGCCCCCGTAGAACGCGCCGCCGAAGTATCGAAGTCGCTCAACCGGGGACTGCAGGACGTGGGACTGAACCTCACCTCTGCTTCGGAGCGTCTGGCGGCCTTCAACGCTGTGGAGAACACCTATCTCTCGATCTTCACGGTCCTGGGCGGCCTGGGCCTTCTGCTCGGCACCTTCGGCCTCGGGATAATCGTGCTGCGCAATGTGCTGGAGCGCCGAGGGGAACTGGCCCTGCTGCGGGCCATCGGCTTCCGAACCGGGGCGCTCCGCTGGCTGGTTTTTAGCGAGCACTCCCTGCTGCTCGGCCTGGGGCTGCTGGTCGGCGTTGGCGCGGCGGTCGTCGCGGTGCTGCCGTCCCTCACCTCGCCCGGAGCGGGCGTGCCCTACGCTTCCCTCATCGTGACGCTCAGCGCTGTGCTGGCGGTCGGCCTCGCCTGGACCTGGGCCGCGACCTCCATCGCCGTGCGAGGAGAACTGATGGCCGCCCTGAGGAACGAGTAGTTTGCCGAGTCCCAGCGCAGATCGATCCAATGCCCAAGAAAGGAGAGTGGGAGAAACGCTTTGACCCCGGAGGATGGGCGGGCTTCTGAAAGCATTCGTTAAAGCGCGGACAAGCCCGCGTTAAGACCGGGCGGGTACGCAAGGTGTGGGGAGTGACCGCTCCCGCCGTCCGGAGACCGCGCATGGCCACCCACACCACCCGTTTCTCGAGTTCGCGCCCCGGCTTCACCCTGATCGAGCTGCTCGTCGTGATCGCTATCATCGCCATCCTCGCGGCTATTCTGTTCCCGGTCTTCGCCCAGGCGCGAGAGAAGGCGCGCTCTGCCGCCTGCCTCTCCGGGGCCAAGCAGGTGGGGATGGCGTTCATGATGTACCTGCAGGACTACGACGAGCTGAGCCCGCAGATCTGGTATGGAGTCACATCCACCCAGCAGCAGTATTTCTGGATGGACGTCTTGGTGCCGTACATCAAGTCTGCCCAGTTCATGTCCGCGTGCCCGTCCAAGGATTTCGGGGTGTGGACGCCCAGCCCGATGATTCCGGGCGGCAGCAACGCATCCAGAACGAACGTAGCCTTCACCGCGAACTCCCTTTACGCCTCGCCGGCGCAGGACGCGGCGGACGGTCAGCCGACCACGCCGCCAATCCGGGAACAGGGCGTGTCGATGGCTGCCTACGTGGTTCCCGCGTCCACGCTGCTCTTCGGGGACGGCACCGGCTACTACATCGCCTACAGCGGCGGTGCGGCGGACATCCGCGTGGAGTTGCAGCAGCCGTTCACCAGTCCGTTGCGTTTTCCCAACCTGGGACGAACCTCGGATCGGAACGCTCGCTTCGCAGGCCGCCACTTTGACGGGGCCAACTGGGTCTTCTGCGACGGCCATGCCAAGTTCCTGAAGATAGACACGGTTGCCCGCCGCAATCCCCGTGGGATCATGCACATGTTCACGATTGAGGACGACGAGAATTGAAGACGCATCCTCATCACCTGCGGCTTTGCAGACGTGGCTTCCTGGCGGGCGCGGCGGCCCTGTCGATCGGGGGCAAGCCCCAGGACGCCGTGGCCGCGACCGCCGACGCTTTCCGCTTCCTGTTGCTAGGTGATCTCCACTTCGACAAGCTGGAGCACCACGACATGGAGTGGCTCCGGCGCGAGAAGCCGAATGACGTGCGGCAGGTGGAGAACTACTCCCGCATCACACGGGAAGTCCTGCCAGCGCTCTTTAAGGAGAGCCAGCGACACCTCGCCGCGGATGACATGGCGATGGCGGTGCAGATCGGGGACTTCGTCGAAGGGCTGGCAGGAACGCCGGAGCTGGCCCGTCGTCATTGTCAGGATGCCGTCCGCTTCGTCCGGGAAGCCAAGCTGGGGAGGCCCTTCGTCTTCGTCAAGGGCAACCATGATGTGACCGGGCCGGGGTCGCAAGAGGCGTTCGACCAGGATCTGCTACCCTTCGCCGCCGCTGAGGCCGGGAAGCCCCTGCCGTCGTCTAGCTTCACCACGCGCCACGGGAACGCGCTCTTCGTCTGGTTCGATGCCTACCGACCGGATCTAGACTGGCTGGAGCAGGCGCTGACGGGCCGGAAGGAACGACACCTCTTCTTCGTCACCCACCCGCCTGTAGTTCCCTACGGTGCGCGCGCGGACTGGCATCTCTTCGCCAAGCCAAACCAGCAGGCGCAGCGACAGCGCCTCCTGAACCTGCTTGGAAAGCACCGGGCGATGGTTCTTTGCGGCCATCTGCACAAGTATGGCACGGTGGTTCGGAACACGCCCTCTGGACCCTTCCTCCAACTCGACGTAATCAGCGTCATCCCGCAGCCCGACATCCGGCCCAAGGACGAGGTGAGCGGCGTGGACGCCTATGGCCCTGACCTGGTACGGCTGGAGCCGAACTTCTCCCCTCTCACCCTAGAAGCCCGCAAAGCGCTTCTCCTGGCGGAGAAGCCGTTCATCCGCCACTATGATTACGCCGACGCGCCGGGCTATGCCGTGATCCGGGTGGAGAAGGAGGCCGTTCACGCGGAGCTTTTCCAGGGACTGGGCAACCGGCGGTGGAAGACGGTTCCACTCTCCGAACTACTTGCTCGCGGGGTATAGAGCCCATAAGCGGAGCATTCGAAGTGTGAGGGGGATTGATAACGGCTGTGTGGAACGAGTAGAACATGCATCCAGGCTTGCGGCACAATCATGCGCCTCGCCGAGCTGCGTTCTGAAGCTGAGAAACCGATGCCCCTCTACGACTTCCATTGCCCCAACTGCGACGCCGAGTTCGTCCTTCGCCGCAAGTTCGATGAGATGGAAGATCCGGCCCCGTGCCCCAAGTGCGAGAGCCAGGAGACCGAGCGCAAGATCTCCGTCTTCTACGCCACGAACACCGGCAGCTCCACCGCCGCCGCCAGCAGCCCCAGCACCAAGGTCCGCCACATCTAACCGTTCCCCGCCACAACGCCGCGGAGGTGGTTGAGCAGAACGTCCAGAGCGGCAGTGTTTTCGCCGCCCACCGGGACAATCAGGTGCGCGTGCCGCTTGCTCGGCTCCACGAACTGGAGGTGCATGGGGCGGACGGTGGTCTCCCACTGCTCCATGACGCTCTCCGCCGTGCGCCCGCGCTCCGTGATGTCCCGGCGGAGACGGCGGATGAAGCGGATATCGGCGTCCGTTTCCACGTAGAGGCGCAAGTCCATCAACTCACGCAGCGGTGCGCTGGCGAGCACGAGGATGCCCTCCACCACAACGCAGGCGCGGGCCGACACGCGGCGAGTCTTCGGCAGCCGCGCGTGCCCCACGAAGTCATACTTGGGCTGATTGACCGGTGCGCCCGCCTTGAGCGCTCGCACGTGCTCCACCAGCAGCGCCTCGTCAATGGAGTCGGGATGGTCGTAGTTGAGCCGCCCGCGCTCTTCCAGCGAGAGGTCCCGGCGGTCGCGGTAGTAGGCATCCTGTTCCAGCAGCGCCACTTGATCGCGCCCCAGGGCGTCCAGCAGCGTGCGCACCACCGTGCTCTTCCCCGACCCGGTGCCGCCGGCAATCCCCACCACTACCGGCGGCGCAACTGAATTCTCAATCATTACTGCAACTCGTTCCCGATCCAGGTCAGTAGATGTCAGCGGCTCCTATCTGCCCTCTGATCCGCGTTAATCCGTCCAATCCGCATCATCCGCGTTCCATGCCGCCCCGCAGACATCAGTCTAGAACCAGGTCCACACCTCGGTGCGGAAGTAGCGGTGCATCTTGCGGAAGATAACCTCCCGGAGGGGGCGGTCACCGGAGATGACCTTGGCGTATCCGGTGATGCCGGGGCGGAGGTCGCCGCCGGGGTTCTTCACGCGGAGTCGGACTTCGTAAGCGGACTTGCCTAGATGCGGCACTGGGCGCGGCGAGATCTCGGTGACGCGCCCCTCGAAGATGCGGTCCGGGAATGCGCCGACCCGGAACTGCACCGCCTGCTCCCGTCGCACGTAGCCAATCTCCCGCTCCTCAACAAAGACCTTCGCCTTGAGCCAGTCCAGGCGGTCGATCCAGGCCAGTACCTCACCCGGAGAAACACGCTTCCCCAGCTTCTCGTGGAGTCGCGGCGTGCTGATGATGCCGCCCGCCGGACTGGTGATCCGCGTCTCCCGGATCTTCCGCTCGACCCGGTCCATCTCGGTGCGGATGGGGTCTGCTTCCAGGCGCTTCGCGGAGGCTTCGGCGGTTTTGACATCGCCTTCGCCGCGCAGATCCACGGAGCGGTCCAGCACCGACTGCCGGGCCGCAATCAGCTCCTGCTGCGCTCGCAGCTTCTCGTCGCGCGTCTCCTCACGGACGCGGACCTCCGCTTCACGGACGGTTTCGTAGGCGGCGCGAGATCGCTTCACCTCTGCTTCCGCGTCCTCGCGCTTCTCTCGAAGCTCCTTCTGCAGTGCGGCGAGATCGCTCTGGAGCGCCGCTTCCTCGCGACGGAGCCCTTGCATCTCCGCATCGGCCACGTCAAGGCGCTGGCGCTGCAGGGCACCCTCGTTCACCAGGAACGCCGCGCGCTTTTGCTCCTTCTCCGCGAGCACTACTTGAGTCCTGAGCCGCGCGATCCGCTCTGTGACAGCCCGCATGGGAGGCGTCAGCCGACCTTCGGCGATGTCGCGCTCGTCTCGCCGGAGGCGGTCAGCCATCTCCTCGGCGGTGTCGAGGCCACTCCGGGCTTCCGCCACCCGCTGGCCTGCTTCACCCCGCTTCGCTTGAAACTCCGCTCTCATATCGTCGAGCGCTGACTTCGCTGAGTCGAACGCCAGCCGCGCTTCCACCACCTCGCGTTCACGCTCCCCGGAAAGGATGGGCGCCTCCAGGGCGATGGCGCGGCTCATTGCCTCCACGGCCACTGCCTTCTGTCGCAACTGCTTGCGCGTGGTGACAAGGTCGGTCGTCTCCAGGATCGCGAACGTCTTGCCCGGCCGGATGGGGTCGCCTTCCTCGAACATCACCTCCCGCAGCACGCCTTCGACCTGGGGCCGCACCGCCACCCGCTCCTCGGCTTCCAGGGTGCAGGGGCTGGCGACGAAGAAGGTCCATCTTGCGTTCCAGAACCAGTAGCCTGCGGCGCAGAGGGCGGAAAGAGTGATTGCCAGCCGAAAGCGCCCCCAAGTCAGTAGCGGCTTACGGGGGGGTGGGGTCGCCTCGACGGTCTTGGCCTCGGCCGCCTCCCCCACAGGCTTCGGGGGTGCGGGAACTGTTCGTCCCGAGGGCGGTGCGGAGGCTCCAGGAGCGCCCTTGCCTTTCGCCTTCCGGTTCGTCAGCCATCCCTTCAGCCAGTTACTGAGAATGCTCATCAGAAGGACCCCAAGCAGCAGCGCGCCCCAGCCATGCCAGGTGGCGAGCATCCAGTGAGAGAGCCGCCAGGCGATGAACCCGACCAGCAGCAAGGTGTAGAGACCGGAAAGGAGGCCGAACCAGAAGAAGATGCGCCGTTCACGGGGGTTCCCCAACGCCGGTCGGTCGGCGCCGACGAGCAGCCAGCGCACGTTCCCGCCGAAGTAGCGCAGCGACTTCTCCCTCAGGTTCGGGATTCGGAGCCAGTCGCTCAAGAGGTAGTAGCCGTCCAGCTTCAGGAACGGGTTGAGGTTGACGAGCGCCATCAATCCGCAGGCGCTGATCATGGCAAAGCAGACCCGTGCCGGGAAGGTAGAGGGTTCCAGAGCCCTCCAGAGCGTGAAGGCAACCGCTCCCGCTGCAAACTGCCATCCCAGACCCGCCGCTCCGATTGCCAGCCGCTGGGCGCGCGAAGAAAGGGTCCAGGCGCCGCTGACGTCGCAGTAGAAGCACGGCAGGCCGTACATCAGGAAGAACCCAATGCCGTTGCTTCGGGCGCCGAAGTAGCGGCAGGTGAGTCCGTGCCCCAACTCGTGGATGATGCCGATGGAGAAGAGTCCGACAAACGTCGCCAGGAATCCTGATGCGGAAGCCAGGTGCGGGCGGTGGTAGTACAGCTCGTCGGCGCGGAAGAGCGCTTCTGCGCCCGTCCAGAGCACCAGTAGAATCACAAGCGCCAGTACCCACGGACGATAGAGCAGCCGCACCAGCGGCAATCCGAGCCGGTAGAGACCGTCGGCGGGAACGGGCGGAAGCTTGGTCCGGATGAAGCGCCGGTACCACGGCGGCTTGGCCGCTTGGCCGGGGTCGGCAAGCGAGTAGCGCCCTTCCAGCCAGCCCAGCCCGCGCAGCCGAACGGCGAAGCCGACCACGGTCTCGATGGAAAGCTGAACGCCGGGGAACTCCCGCAGGACTTCCTCGTGGACGTGACGGAGGGTCCGCTCTCCATCGAGGCAGGCGCAGATGAAGCCTTCCACCTCGCCAATACGGAAGTACCGCCCAGTTCGGGGGTCGTGAACCACCGTGAGCGTTCGCTCTCCCTCGGTTACTGGGGAGAGGTCTAGATCGCGACGGTGGCGCGGCGCATCCGCAGGGTCCATGAAGAGGCCGTTACCTGAACGGACGCGGGCACCGGGCCGCGCGTCGGGAGCCAAGGTGGCTCATGCGGATACGTCGGGAGCTGCTGGCAGACGCCGATGCTGGAGTTGCCCCTCATTTTTCTCTCGGAGCGTATGAGGAGCCGATTGGCATGAAACTTGCTAGTAGAGAAAGCGGGTGTGGAAGTCGGTGCTCCCCGGCAAGGGAATACCGGCTTCGGGAAGTTGGATTGACAACCGCTTGCGGAATGCGGAGTTGGGGTAAGGAGACCGGGGAGCTTTGCCAATAGATACCTGAGCCTGGCGTATCCCCCTTTGGGTGGACGATGGCGGCAACCATCGTCTAACTTGCGGGGTTTTACGTGGGCTCACTCCTGGGACTGCGTTAGCAGCCTTGGGAGTACTCGTGGACCAGACGCTTAGCCTCCGTTGGTCGGAGGCGTCGGCGGGACGGGGTTTTCGGTGTCTTCGTCGTACCAGATAAAAGCCGGCACGGCGCGCTCTTCAAGCTCTTCAACTTCGAGGATCAGCTCGTACATGGGGATGCTCCTGTGGGTGTGTCATAGGGGCTCCCCGGTCTCCTTCTCCCGGTAAGCACGGCTCCCAAGAGACCCGGCAAGGTCTCTTGGGCGTCGCTCCGGTTGCTTACCTTTCTTACGTAATGCCGGTTGTGCCTCCACCGCGCAGGCGCAGTTGTATTGCGCTTTTGTTGAGCTAGCGCAGAATCCTCCAATTCTGGGACTAAGCGACAGAGGGCGACCGACTTCCGAAGGGGAAACCCCACCTACGAACGTCTCAAAAGGGCCTCCGGCACGTCGATGACGATGGCGTCTTAGATCAGGATCGTTGCTACTTTCAGCAGCGGGATTGGAACCACCAGGATGCGTTTTGAGGAGTTACCTTCGCGGTTGAGAGGCTGGATCATCGTCCAGTCCCTTCTCGCGATGGCAACCGCATACTGGCTGTGGAGCGCCGCTCCGGTGGAGGATTGGCGGCTGCTCACTTTCCTCACTCTTACCGGAGTTCTCGCCGGTGCCTGCAAGGTTGCACCGAGCCACTCCAACGCCCGCGTCAGCCTCATCTTCACCATCACCGTATTTGCCCTCTTGGTATTGGGGCCGGCCGCTGCCTCTCTGGTGGGAGTTGCCGGTGTGGTCGGTTCGCTGACCCTTCGCCACCGCAACGACCGCTGGTGCTTCCTGCCGCTGAAGGCGCTCACCCATCAGTCGCTGTTCAACCTGGCAAACGTCGTCATCGCGGTGGGAGGAATGGGATGGGCCTACCGCGCGTTCGGCGGCGTGCCGGTTCAGGACGTGGCGCAGATCGGCACGGCGGTGCTTCCCTGCTTCATCGGGACAGCCGTGTTTTACCTGATCAACGGCGTCGGGGTCTCCATGGCCCTCGCGTGGTCGCACGGGAAGCCGATTGGTGAGATCTTTCAGGACTGCTTCGGCTGGACGTGGGTCGGCTTTGCGGGGAGCGCCTCCATCGGTGTGGCGGTGCTCTGGGCCTACCGCGCCCTTCCCGGTGGGCTCGCTGGGCTGCTCTTTCTCCCTCTCGCCTACCTGGTCTACTACTCGTTCGACGTCCGTTCGCAGAAGATGCGGTCGGACATCGACCACATGCGCGAGGTGAACGGGCTGAACGACGCCATGATCGCTAGCCTCGCAATGGCGATTGAGACGAAGGACCCGCACACGCACAAGCACGTCCACCGGGTGCGGGAGTATGCGCTGGGCCTGGGCCGAGCCGCCGGCATGAAGGGTGGCGAGCTGGAGGCGATGCGCGCCGCCGCGCTGCTCCACGACATCGGGAAGATCGGCATTCCGGAAAGCATCCTGGACAAGCGGGACAAGCTCACGCCGGAAGAATACGACATCATCAAAGGCCACGTAGAGATGGGCTGCGCCATTCTGGGGCAGGTCGATTTCCCCTGGCCGGTGGTGCCGATTGTTCGGAGCCACCACGAGCGTTGGGACGGCCTGGGCTATCCGGACGGGTTGGTGGGAGAGGACATTCCGCTTGGCGGGCGCATCCTGTCGATGGTGGACATGTATGACGCGCTCACCTCGGAACGCCCCTACCGCCGTGCCATCCCCGCCGAGCAGGCGCTCCAGATCATCCGGTCCAATGTCGGCACGCAGTTCGACCCGCGCCTCGCCGACCTTTTCATCGAAACGCTCCCCAGCATGGATGCCGCCATCGCCGCAATGTCCGCCGAGGCGGAACGGAAGGGTCCGTCTTTGGTCGAGGTACTTTCCAAGCGGACCGCGAAGCTTCAGGAACTGGTGACGGCGGAGATGGACGAAACGGCCGTGGACGCGGAACTCGCCTCGTTGGACGCGGACGATCACCGCATGCCGACCTTCCCAGCGCAACTGGCCTCACGCATCGCTCGGCTCGTTCCCTGTTCCGCCTTCTCGCTTTTCGTCATTGATCGCGAGCGGCAGGTGCTGGTTCCGGTCCACGCCACGGGCCAGTTCCGTCACCTCTTTGAGGGCCTCGAAATCCGGGTGGGGGAGGGACTTAGCGGATTCGTGGCTGGCACCGGTCAGACGGTCATTAACGCCTCCGCCAGCATGGACCTCTCCCGCCGTATCCGGCCAGGCGAGAACCTGGAACTCAGCAGCGCCCTTTGTGTGCCGTTGGAAGTGGGCGGGCAGATCCTGGGCGTGATCACGCTCTACCACTCCACCTACAACCTCTATCAGCCCAGCCATGAGCGCCGGCTGCGACGGGTGGCCTCCTTCCTCTCTCACTCCGCAAAGTACACTGACTGGCTGGAGGCGTCCGTCGCTCCGACCAGCGATCCGATCACCGGCCTGCCGACGGTCCTCTCGCTACAGCAGTTCATGCACACGCAGCTCAGCATCGCCCAGTCGCGCGAAGAGGTCTTCTCGGTGCTGCTCGTCTCGCTGAACGTCTCCGTGAACTCACGGGGAGCGGTGGATGCGCTGGACAGCCTGCTGGCGCCGCCAGACCGGAACCGCCTGCTCATCGGGGTCAGCCGCCTTCTTCGAGACTGCGTCCGGGATGGCGACCAGATCTCGCGGGCGCACGGGTCGCAGTTCGTGGTGATCCTGCCGCGCTGCGGAGAGCCGGAGGCCCTCCAGATCAGCGAACGAATCCAGATCCGCAGCAACCGGCTGGACGAAATGCTGCAGGGTGCGCGCCTGGCTGTAGGCTGCGCCACCTTCCCCCGAGACGGTGGAGCCGGAAGCGCGCTACTGGCCGTTGCGGAGGAGCGAATGACCCACCGCCCCGAGCAGCCGATCCTCGCGCTGGACGTGCCGCCGTTTGCCATTCCTGGATGGGAAGCGGGAGCCTAGCGCTCCCAGCATCCTGACAGGATCTCCTCGAAGTAGCGACGGAGATGGAAACCTGCCATCACCTTTCGCCGGGGAGTGAAGAGCAGTGCGGGCGACCGGGAGCCGGGGAGTCCGCCCGACGCTTCCAGGACCACAAGCCCGAGCCGATCACCTGTGGCATCCGGCAGCGGCAGCTGTACGATCAGACGGCATTGGGCATCACCGGCCCAGGACGTGCGGGCGCGCTCCATTTCCTGTTCCTCTAACCACGCGCCAGGCACAAGCGCGACCAGCAGACCCCCAGACTTCACGCGGGTCAGCAATTGCCCCACGCGCGTAGCGGGGCCGCCGGATGAGAGATCCGCGACCAGGCATTCTGGTCGTGCCCCGTCTGGCTCTGACTGGCTCCACGCCGCCACGGTCCGCCCAAGGGTCGCCGTTTGGAGCGCCGCTGGGTAGACCCCTAGGGTTGGCCGCACGCGTGACCGCGATTCCTCGGGCCTGAACCGTTCGCATAGGCGGGGCATCAGCCGGTAGACCTCGCGGAGCCACCCGTCCCGCTGACGACGCCCCGAGTCCTGCGGAGAAGCAGGCAGCTGGGCCAGCACTGCTTCTGCCGCATGATCCGCTCCCCGCCACGGAAGTGCGGTGACCCCAATCTCTCGAAGCAACACCTCGTTGCCGGTCGCCGTGTCGCCGCCCCGGTCTAGGACGACGACGCTGCGTCCCTTTGCCAAGGCGGCGTGAAGCTCCCGCTCCACGTTGCCGCCCACCTGAACATCCACGGCCACCACCACGGACGCCAGGTCGAAGATCAGCGCATCCCGCCGGGGGCCGCTCCGGGGATTCCAGGGCTCGCTCCAGCCGAAGGGGGAGAGCAGGAGCTGAATGTCTGGATCGAACGCATCGTCCCAGACGCGTGCGGCGGCCACCGGCTCTCGCTCCAGCCCATCGGGAAACATCGCGGTCATGCCCCGGTCGAGCGCCATGATCGCCGGACCTGCATGGCGCTTGGCGGCCACGGCGGCAGTCTGATAAGCCTCCCTGTTGGGCGACGTGACCATCACCACGTCGCGACGGGCAAGGGAATCCGCGAGGGCGTCGGTAACGGCCAGGCCGCTGTTGGTCACCGTGCGGCTGCTCACCAGCGCCACCCGTGGCTCATCAAGCAGGCCCAGTGCTCCATACGCGAAGAGCGAGGACCACTTCCGGGGAGCGGTCCGCTGGACGGAGAGGTCCTCGGGAAACTCTGCGTCGCCGGCCAGCAACAGGTCGGCTCCCCAGGAGCGCACCGTCTCCGCATCCAGCGCGGCGCGGGACCATCGTGCGGCCGGGTCGCGCTCCAATGCGGCCACCGTTCGGGCGTGGAGCGGCACCAGGGCCGTAAGGTCTCGCAGTGGCATCTCCCAAAGCTCAGCGAGGCTCACGCGGCCCTCCCGTGCGTGCGCGAGGAGCAGACCCAGGGTGCGCTCACCGACCCAGGGTAGCGCGCTCCAGGCCAATACCGCTTGAAGCTCACGAGGGGAGAGCATCCCGAACTCCGGTTAACAGGACTCTTTGGGCAGATCAACGGCCGACATCATGTGCGCCGTGTAGCGATTCCGCATTGCCGCAGCGCGTTCCTCGTCGCGAGCGGCAGGAGCAGATTGAGAACCGGAGAAGTTACGAATCGATCAGCAGGGGTGGGGCGAGCTATCCGGTGCATGCTGGAGAGAATCTGATCCTTCCCTGCCTTGGCTCGCTCTGCTAGGATGATGCACTGGCGATACCACGCTGGTGACGGGGCGTAGCTCAGCTTGGTAGAGCGCTCGCTTTGGGAGCGAGAGGTCGCCGGTTCAAGTCCGGCCGCCCCGATGGTTTGATCGATAGGCCCGCCTCAGTTGCTTCGGCGCTGCGGCTGGGCCTTTTTTGGTGCCCCAGCGACGGGCGTGTCTCATCTCGAGACGTTGGTGGGGTGGCGGAACGCTCCGGTATACTGGCAGCGTCCAACGATACCCTCCGGCCGGCTGGTCGAGCCGCCCCGAACTGAGTCCTCGATGCCCTCCTTCGAACACCCCCTCCAGCTCTTCCGCCTCGAGTATCCGGAGGGCTGGCAGGCCCAGTACCGCGAGGACGGCCAGATGTTCCTTCTGGCCGCGCCACCCGGCACACCCCCTGGCGTGCTCTCGGTTGCGCCGCTTGCGCTGAAGCAGAGTGCGGAGTTTACGCCGGAGGAACTGGGCGCGGAGTTGATGGAAACGGCACGGCGCGCGGGGCTCAACGCGCCTCCAAGCGACATCCGCCTCAGAGGACGCGGAACGGCCGTGTCGGCGTCGCTGGAAGGACCGTCGCCCCAGCAACTTCCTGGAACCCAGGGTTCCTTGCTGCGGCTCTGGCTGATCCGGCAGGGCGCGTTGCCGCTGATTCTGACCCACATGGGGCCAGGGACCACGCACCTCGGGCAGTGCAACGCGGTGGACGCCATCGTTGAGAGCGTGGAGTTTCCTGAGATCCTTCCGCCCACCCCTTCGGAGTTCGCCCAGCGCGTGATGGAAGTGGTGGAGCGCGAGTATCCCCACCTGAGAATCGCTCCAGCGACCTCGGAAGAGGCCATCTCCGGCGGGGCCGCAGTCGCCGCCATCCGATTGGAAGACTCCCGAAGTGGGCAGAGCGCCGACCTTGGGCTTGAGAACCTCTACCGCTCAGCGCTCCTCACGCCGGAATCGGCAGGCGCACTGATCCGAGACCACCTAGACCGGGTCAGCGGGGGGCTGTTCGCGCCGGAGCGGGAGCTTTCATTTGCCGGAGTGCGCAGCCGCATTCTGCCGATGCTGAAGCCGGTGGACTGGGCCTCGTCCGCACCGGACGGCGTGCGGATGCTCACCGTTCCCTTCGCGCTGGAACTGCAGGTCTGCTTCGTGGTGGACGAGCCGGAGGTGGTGCTCTTCGTGACCGATGACCTTCTGAATGACTGGGGGGTCCCCAAGGAGCAGATCGAGGGGCTGGCGCTGGACAACTTAGCGAAGCGGCCCATCGACCCCGGCCTACTCGGAATTCCCGGGGGAGAGGGTCAGCCGGTGGCGCTGATTGTCAGCGCGCAGGACGGCTTCGCGGCGGCGCGGTTCACCCTGCCTGACATCCGCCAGCAGCTTGCGGACCTCCTGGGAGACGAGTACTTGGTCGGGGTGCCCAACCGCGATTTCTTCATCGCCTTCCAGGAGCGCGCCCCCCAGGCGGAAGCGCTGATCCGCCAGGTGAAGGCGGACTTCCACCGGATGGATCACCCGCTCTCACCCATCATCTACCGCGTGCATCCGGACCGCATCGAAGCCACCACACTCTGACAAGTGCGGAATGCGGAATGCGGAATGTCGAAACTGAGGAGCGCGGGCGTCCCGCCCGCATGAACCTTCAAATACACCGTTTACCACTCGGCCAACGGCTGACCGGTCTCCGCATTCCGCATTCCGCATTCCGCATTCCGCATTCCGCACTTGTGCTCACTGGCCGCTCTTGATCTCGTAGCACCAGAGGGAGCCGAGGTCTCGGACGTAGAGACGGCCGTTGGCGACCACAGGATAGGCCCACGCAAGGACGCCGCGGCCGCGCTCCGGCAGGTTGGGCGGCGAGAAACGTCCCTTCTCCCGGTAGCCCTCAGGCGAAGGCTCCACCAGGGCAACCTGACCGGATTCGCCGTGCAGGTAGAGGCGACCGTCCGCCAGCAGCACGGATGCCGCGCCGATGCCGCGTTCCTGCCACTTCACCTGGCCGGTTGCCAGTTCCACGCACATCATCCCCGCGCCCGTGGTGCCGTAAAGGTGGTCGCCGATGCGGACCGTCCCACCGATGCTGTTCGGCATCCGCTGGGCGAAGTAGAGCGGCTCCGGCTCGAATGCACCGCCGTTCACCTTCAGGCGGACCGCACCGCCGCCGCCGCGACCGGTGGCGCTGTAGACGATGTTCTCATGGACCACCGGCATCGGGATATTGGCGGGGCTGTTGACTGCGGTGCGGTCGTCACGCCAGAGCTGCTTGCCGCTCTTCGCGTCCAGCCCTACCACGCCCTTCTGCAGGAATTGAATATACTGCTTCACGCCCCCGATGGTTGCCGTCTGGACGGACGAGTAGGCCGCCTGCTCCGCCAGCGGCGAGGCATACTTCCAGAGCACCGAGCCGTCCTTCTTGTTCAGAGCGACCACCGTCGCATCTTTGCCGCCGGGAGTGACAATGAGCGCCTCGCCGTCCACCAGGGGAGACTCGGAGTAGGCCCAGACGCCAGGCTGGCCACCGAAGTCGCGTCGCAGGCTCCTCATCCACCGGATCTTCCCAGTCTTCGTCTCCAGGTTGACCAGATCACCGTCCGACCCCAGGGCATAGATGGTGCTGCCGTCGACGGTCGGCGTTGTTCTGGACCCGGGATAGGCTGGCTGCTGGTCAGGATTGCCGACCTTACCCAGCCGGGCGGACCATGCCAGCTTGCCGGTCGCCACTTCCAGGGCCTGGAGCAACTCGTTCTCCGGACCCTGGTTGCTGATCACGTACAGCCTGGAGCCGACCACTACCGGCGTCCCATAGCCGGAGCCGAGGTCCTGGACCTGCCACGCCAGCTTCGGTCCCTCTGCGGGCCACTCCTTGAGCAGGCCTGTCTCCTGGGAAACCCCATTACGGTGCGGCCCGCGCCACTGCGGCCAGTCCGCCGCCTTTGCGGCCCCGGCAGTCACCCCGAGAGCCAGGATGAGTGGTACGATAATGCGTGAATTCATAGTGCGCTCCTGGAGAAAGGGTTCAGGGTTCAGGGTTCGGGGTTCAGTCTGTGGCTGGAGCCTGGCTTGAAGTAGGGTTCAGGGTTCAGGGTTCAGGGTTCAGTCTGTGGCTGGAGCCTGGCTTGAAGTCAATGCGAGGACCGGGAACAGGAAACCGGTAACGGGGAATGGGAAACCGGAAAACGGGAACCGGGAACTGGAAACAGGGAACCGGGAACAGAAGCCGGTTGCTGATTAGCAATACGACATTTTGCTTCGGGAGTCAGTGCGCCTTCGATTCGTTGTCATGGCGGAAGCGGGTGACTTCGGGCCAAGCCGCTGCGACCGCCAGCACCACCAGCACCGTCCCGATCCCGCCGGATACCACGGAGAAGACCGGGTTGACGAGACGGGCGACCAGGCCGGACTCGAAGCCACCGAGCTGGTTGGAACTGCTCACGAAGACGTTGTTCACGGCTGAGACCCGGCCCAGCATCTCGTTGGGGGTGAGGAGCTGAACGAGGGTGCTGCGGACCACGACGCTAATGTTGTCCAGCGCCCCCGTCAGGAAGAGCATCACCATGGAGAGCTCGAAGGAGCGGGAAACGCCGAAGACGATGGTAGCCACGCCGAAGCCTGCTACCGCCCAGAGCATCGCCACCCCTGGGCGGCGGATGGAGGGCAGATGCTGGAGCGCCAGCGCCATACAGAGCGCGCCGGCGGCGGGTGCCGCTTCCAGCCATCCGAGGCCCGCAGGACCGACCTTCAGGATGTCCGTGGCATAGATTGGCAGCAACGCGACGGCCCCGCCCAGCAGCACGGCGAAGAGGTCGAGGGTGATGGTCGCCAGGATGATCCGCCTAGCCCAGACGAACCGCAGGCCGGCTGTGAGGCTCTCGAAGGTGACGGGGGTCCGGTTGCTGGGAGCGCTGCCATACCGCATCTTTGCCATCGCCACCAAACCGAATGCGACAACGCCGCAGACTGCATCCACCAGGTAGGCGGGAGTCGCCACGCCGTGCGAGATTGCCAGCACCCATCCGCCCAGCGCCGGCCCGACCATCGAGGCGACCTGGAACATGCTGGTGCTCCAGCGGATGGCTGGCTCGTAGTCGACCTGCGGCACGAACTGCGGGAGCATCGCCGCCCGGGCCGGGCCGCTGAAGCCGCTGGCTAGGCTGGAAACCAGGATGCAGAGGTAGATCCAGTGGTTGGCGGCGTTGGAGGCGGAGACGAGGGCAAGCGCGATGGCGGAAAGGATCATCACCGCCTGCGCACATTGCACAATTTGCTTCCGCCCGAAGCGGTCGGCCGCGTGCCCCGCCGGCAGCGCCAGGATCAGGACCGGGAGGAACTGCACCAGCCCGATCCAGCCCAGCGCCATGGGGTCCTTGGTCCGAGTGTAGAGCTGCCAACCCACCGCGACAGTGGTGACCCGCTGCCCGATGACCGCAATGTTGCGTGCCAGCGTGTAGAGGACGTAGTCCCGGTGCCGGAGGATGGCATAGGGACCCGGAACCCGAGAGGGTCCTGGTGATTCTGCGTTGCTTGGAGCGTCCTCGGCTGGCAGCTTACCCTCAGACACGCACACTTCCCTTCAATCCCGCTCACGCTGACGCGACCAAACTCCGATCGACACACCATCTTAACCGTCTTGAGGAGTCGAGAAGTCTTTGGGGCGGAACCGGTGAGGCGGGCTGGGCCGAGGCTACTCTCCCTCAACGCCATCCGGTGCGGCGGACGTGGCGGCCATTGACTGCGCGAGATTGATGAAGGTGCCCACTCCAAAACCGGTGGGGCCGGCGGGTGCCCACGGCTTCGGCTTGTCGCTGCTGCTGACACCGGCAATGTCCAGGTGCACCCAGGGGGTGTCCCCGGCGAACTCCCGGATAAAGGCTGCAGCGGTGTTCGCGCCGCCCATCCTGCCGCCGCTGTTCTTCAGGTCCGCGATTTCGCTGCGGATCTGCTCCCGGTACTCCGGCAGCAGCGGCATCGGCCAATGCCGCTCGCCCGCCTGCTCGCCAGCCTTCCGGACCGCTTCGCCCAGTGCGTCATCCGTTGCCCAGAGGCCGGCGGCGGCACCGCCCAGCGCGACGGCGCACGCTCCCGTCAGGGTGGCGATGTCCACGATATGGGTCGCTCCCAGGCTTCGGGCGTAGTGAACGGCGTCCGCCAGGAGCATCCGTCCCTCGGCGTCGGTGCTGATCGTCTCCGCCGTCTTGCCGGCCATCGTGGTGACCACGTCGCCCGGCAGCCAGGCGCGGCCATCCGGACGGTTGATCACCGCAGGCACCAGGCCAATCACTTTGACCGGGAGCCTAAGCTCAGCGATGGCGCGCATCGCGCCGACGACCGCCGCGCCACCCGCCATGTCTCCCTTCATCTTGCCCATGTCCGCAGCGGGCTTGATGGAGATGCCCCCGGTGTCGAAGCAGACGGCCTTTCCTACCAGCGCCAGGAGCGGAGCATTCTCTGCTGCATCCGGCGCACCCTGGTGGCGAAGCACGATGAGCTGCGCCGGCTCCTCTGAGCCACGGGTGACGGCGAGGATGGCGCCCATGCCAAGGCTCTCCATCGCCGCCTCGTCCAGCACCTCGCAGTCGAGACCGACTTCCCCCGCCATCGTTGCCGACCGGGTGGCCAGCTCAACGGGAGTGAGGACGTTCGCCGGCTCATTGACCAGGTCGCGCGCCAGGTTCTTAGCAACGCCCCGAATCTCGCCTTCCCGCAGCGCCTCGGCCGATGCGCCGTTCACCCTTAGCTGCACCAGGTGCGTGTCCCGTCGCTCACCCGTGCGATAGCGGTCGGTGGCAAACCGCGCGAGCACCGCGCCCTCCGCGACCGCTGAAGCTGCTTCATTGGGAGTGAGCGGAAGCTCTTTGACGTCCACCTCCACGGAAGTGAGTCCACGCTTGCCGAGGGTGCGGGAGGCCGTTGCCGTGCAGAGCTTCAGCAGGTGGGGTGTGCATTCTGCACGCTTCCCAAGTCCCATCAGCGCCACACGCGCCGACGGGAGCCTGCCGAGCGTGGGAAAAACCACGACCTGGTGTGCGTCTGCGGAGAATTCTCGCCGGTCCAGCATCTCCTGAACCAGTCC
>JANPLG010000525.1:0-4450 GCA_031426395.1 Actinomycetes bacterium | reverse complement strand
GCGGGTGTGACGGTGGACAGCGTGTCTGACGGCCCTCAGAAATGGGACGACCTCGTCGGGATGATTCTCCTGGCGGTCCGGCAAGACAAGGCCAACCAGGAGTCGGTCACGCTCGGTCGGCGGACCGCGACGGGCATGTTGCGGAAGGCTAAAGAGGGTAAGTTGTTCGTCGGCCGCGCCCCGTACGGGTTCAGGTACAAGAAGGTCGACGGCGAACGGGTCGGGTTGGAGCTTGACGCTGAGGCGCCGGAGACGGTCGAAGTCGTCCGCCGCATCTTCGACGGCTACGCCAACCGCGACCTCAGCCTCATGGCTGTGGTCGGAGAGTTGAACTCGCTCGGCGTGCCTTCCCCCCAGGGGCTTCCGCAGTGGGGAAAGAACACCGTCCACAACATCTTGACGAACCACGTCTACGCGGGGGCCTACGTATGGGGCAAGGTCCCGCAGGGGAACTTCTACCGGGCCAACGGCGGGGAGGTTCAACGGGTCGAGAAGCGGGCAAACAAGTCACGCCGCAACTCTCCCAAGGACTGGCTCATCATCCCCGACCGTCACGACCCGTTGGTGACCCCCGAGCTCTTCGACCGGGTGCAGCAAAAGCTCGCGTCCAACCGCTCCCGCACTTCCCCGAGCCGCAAGAAGGATAACTATCCGCTCTCGCTGCTGCTCCGCTGCGCGTCGTGCGAAAAGCCGATGTACGGCACAAAGCGGAGGAAGGGGAAGAGCGGATGGGAGCCGGTCTACCGCTGCGGTAGCGACATGACCGTCGGTGGGTGCGTGCCCTGGCAGGTGACCGAGCGGGTCATCATCGAGCAGATTTCTCGGGTGCTCCAGTCGCGTCTGCTGGACCCGGTGGAACGTGAGCGGCTAGAGGCGGAAGTTCGGCGTCAGGCCGCACAGCGCAGTGGACCGGACGAGCAGGCGCTGAAGGGCTTGCGGACGAGGCTGGTCAAGCTGGACGCGAACATTGCCAAGGCGACGGACAACCTCCTGCTCATGGACGCCGACCTCATCCCCACCATGCAGGTGAAAATTCGGCAGATGAAGCAGGAGCGGGTCACTGCCCAGGAAGAACTTGACCGGGCCACCCATCAGTCTCCCGCGGGCTCGGTCGCTCACGTCGTCGGCAAGGTCGAGCAGCTGGTAGAGGTGATGAAGGCTGGCGACCCAGCCCTCGTTCGTGTCCTCGCGCTTGAGGCCATCGAGCGTGTTGACCTGCACTTCGAGCCAGTGAAGAAGGCGAAGCTTACCCGCTACCCGCTATCCGGCGGCGTGGTCCACGTCAGGGCATGTGCAGACTCGTCCAACTCCGGTCGAGCAGCGGCCCGCTGATGCGGCCGAGGTATTTTTCGACGATCATCGGGTTGCACTTGCACGGCCGCCGCGGGTCGCCGAGGTAGCCGCAGGGGCACGGGTTCATCGCCGCCACCAGGATGAACCGCGCCGGGAACGTCGTGCTCCCGCTCGCCCGCGCGATCGTCACGCAGCCTTCTTCGAGCGGCTGGCGCAGCACTTCGAGGCTCTTGCGGTTGAACTCCGGCAACTCGTCGAGGAACAGCACCCCGTGGTGCGCCATGCTGATCTCGCCCGGCTGCGGGATGTGCCCGCCGCCGACCATGCCGGCGTCGGAGATGGTGTGGTGCGGGTTGCGGTACGGTCGCGTCGCCAACAGCGCCTCGCCCGGCGGCAGCTGGCCGACGGCGGAGTAGATGCGCGTGGTGTCGAGGCTCTCGGTGGCGGTGAGCGGCGGCAGGATGGTCGGCAGCCGCTTCGCCAGCATCGACTTGCCGGACCCCGGAGCGCCGAGCATCAACATGTTGTGGACACTTCAGTCGGTAGAGATTGAACGGGAATCGTGGATAAAACTGGCCCAAGACGCTTGCGAACATCACGTTGCACGGATAAGGTAAACTCGCTTTACTGAAAGTAACGACAGAACATGCCTGCTACCGGCCACGAACCAGGTGATCGTACTCGCGGGCCGAAAGTGTCCCGCGCGCAGAACACGCTTGACATTTACAAGCTGCTCGAAGACCTGGCGACAATTCCAGAAATCCAGTCGCTGCTCCGTCCGTTGAAGGAAGAACACCCTTCTGAGGTGCAAATCGGTGGGTCCAAAGCGGAACTCATCGAGTCGCTTCAGAAGGCGGTGAATGCCACGCTACTGGATCGAAAGCACCTCTACGAGCTCCTTCAGGATTGCGAGGAGAACGGCGCTCAGTACATCCGCTATTGGATGCCAACGACCGATACGGCCCGCAACCTATGCAGCAATCCAAAGCTTCTGGCGGACAAGCTGCTAGGCACGAATTGGCAGACACGGCACAAGTTCCCGCGTTTAACCGATCCGTCCGGAAGTCATGAGGTTGTTGATTTCCGGATCGGCGTGAATGGCAAGAGTCGGGATTGGGTTCTGAAGCTATACGGCTCTCGTATCGTTACTAAGCGACTGGACCGAGACGCCGACCGCGAAACAGCGATCGGCCGGTACAAAGTCGAGTTTGAAAACCGTTCCGTGCGGACCGTGTGTTTGGCCCGATGGAATGACCATCCAACGCACGGCATCCTTGAGGTTCGCTACAGCCAATCGGCGGTGATTGAACACCGGGACGCGGATGAGACAGCCGTGTGGGATGCGATATCCCCGGTCCTACCACGAAGCCATTTTGAATCTTGGTCGTTGTCTGGCGCGCTACTTTCTCTTATAAAGAATGCCCACAAGCACGCTACGTTGTACACCCTTAGCTCGGTCAAATTCCGCGACAACTCGGAGGGTGTCAACACTATTCAATCTGACACAGGCGAGGAGTCAATCAGTAGTGACCCTGGGCGATTGAAAGCGGCTGAAGCGCTCATGGAAGAGGGCGGGACACCCGGCGCGATGGCAATCTTGTGGCGAGCTGATGGTTCTGATGGCGTATTAACTCGGAATATCCGCAGCGTTGTCGGCCGCCGCTATTCAAATGAACAGCATGTGGCGGCGCACATTCGCGGTACCGAACTTGATTACATCACGGATCAGTTCCGCGCCTTTGCAGGAGCAGGAGTCAAAGATTCGGAGGATGATAACGAACACGATCGTCCATTGCGGATAATTGACCTTAGTAGGGCGAAGGCCAAGCACCCAGAGCTCAAGTCCGCTTGGGAAGCGCTAGAGGCTTGGTTTGCAAGGAACAAGGCTCACTTTATCTATGAGGATAGACTAGCGCGGAATATCCGGAATGTCTCTCCGTTGCTACTGGGTCGCGCTCTGGGGTTACTGGTAGAGCAGGGAGACTTATCGCTTGCGTATCGCCTACGTCTCCCTAATGGGCCACTACTTGGCGACTACGAGTACAACACTCTCGAAGAGATTCCGGACGAGATTGAAGATTTTGACGAGGATACGACTCGTCGGACGGATAGTCTGGAATTAGTTACAGGCTACCGAGTAGGGGGTTGACGTATGCCCCCAACCACTAAAACTCATCGTAAGCCGCAGTTTAACGCGGTATCGCTCCAACGGGAGCTTGATTCATTAGCGGATCATTTAAGCACCCGGCCGCCTGGTTCCCGTCCCAACGCTGTCTGGATGCGGGATTGGCTTGTCACTATCACTAACACCTACGCCGATGGTCCGCTTGCTGCTGCGTCCCTGCGCATGATGGTGACGGCATTCGCAGTCAATCAGCTACCGCCCGGCGTGCTAAACTGGTTCGACAACTCCACCCATTACCACCATCCGGACATGCGAAGCAACAACGAGTATCACGACAACAGCACAGGCCCGACAGGCGCCAAGGCGTTCGGCCCCGGAGCGAGCGCGTCGAGTACAGGCGCTGTCACGCAACTGGCAGGCCCGGGGATCAAGAACGACGCCGAACTCGCGCAGATCCTGGCGCAGCTCATCGCGCTGATAGATGGGGTGAGCGTCCCTGAAACCGCGATCGCCAAGAAGGACGAGGCGGCCACCGCGATCAAGCAGGCACAGGTCGAAGCGGCGTCGGGTTCTGGAAACCGTTCCAAGATCAAAGCAGCCTGGGAGGCGGGCAAGGCCTGGGTCTCCAACGCGATCAGCTTCGGGGCTTTCGCGGCCGAAAAGGCGAAGGATGTCGAGAAGATCATTGACCAAGTAGGTAACTACATGAGCCGCTAAGGCGCATGCCTTGATGATCCAGCCGCCCGCGGGCCAGGTTCAGCGGCTACCAGTTCTCGACCTCGGCGAGCACTTCACGGGTGCGGCGCTCGGCCGCGTCGGCGTCGTATGCCGGCGGCATGATCGGCCCGAGACCCGTACCCCTGGCCCGCGCACACGCCGCCTTGAACTCATCGTACACCCCCGGCCAACGACGGTCGGCTAACGACGGCCGGCCAACGACGGCCGGGCTCGGCAGGGGTACGGTGGTGGATCGGCTTACGCGGCCATGAGACGTGATTGCTGTCGCTTCGCCCATACGTCGGGAAGAAGAGG
>JANPLG010000524.1:0-6910 GCA_031426395.1 Actinomycetes bacterium | reverse complement strand
GCTGGCAAAGGTTGCAGCGGCAAATGGTCATCAGCAGCGATGCCGCTGCGTAAGCGTGATCTCGCCCCGTCTCTGCCCCGGCGAAGACGGCATCAATCGCAGAGATCGCAGAAGACGCAGAGAAGACGGCAACGGGAAATGCGTTCTGCGGCTAAGGCGTCGCGCGAGAATTACTGCGACGTACGGAGAGCCTCCGCAGGCACGCCAGGGCGGCGGGTACGATTCGGTTATCTCTGCGCGACGCCTAAGTGGTGAAGGTGCGGGCGGTAGCTCCCTCAATTCCTGAAACGGGGTCCTCGTCTATTCTCCGCGCCGACTGCCGACTCTGCGGTTAGTTTGCTCGGCTGCGGGCACGCGCAGGCAGGTGGGGATCTTCAGGAAGTGGCAGCGGCTGCCGAAGCTGCACGGGCGTTTCCGGGGTCACCAGCCGTGCGCCCCGGTTCCGCGTGACGTAGCTCCAGGCCCAGCGGAGCATCACCACAACCTGGTTCTCGAACTCCACCAGAAACATCAGGTGAACGAAGACCCAGACCAGCCACGCGGGGAAGCCGTGGAATTGGAGCCCGTTCACCGCAGCCACCGCCCGGTTCCGCCCGATTACCGCCAGGCTACCCTTGTCATGGTAGCTAAACGCCGTTCTGCCTTTGCCGGGCTGCCCGCTGAAACCGGAGAGGATGCGGTCCGCCACGAAGCGGCCCTGCTGCATCGCCACCGGGGCAACACCGGGAAGGGGCTTGCCATCCGCGCCCTCAAGGTAGGCCAGGTCGCCGATGGCGAAGATCTCCGCATGGCCGGGGAGGGAGAGGTCCGTGCTGACCTTCACGCGGCCCACACGATCCGTTTCCACTCCCGCGCGGCGGGAGAGCAACTCCGCAAGCGGAGAAGCCTTCATTCCCGCTGCCCAGAGCACCGTCCGCGCAGCAATGCGCTCCTCGCCCGAGGCGGTCCGCACGAGGACCTCGCCACCGCCCAGCTCCTTGACCTGCACGCCGGTGCGAACCTCCACCCCCAGCGAGCCGAGCGACCGAAGCGCTTCGTCCGACAGCGGCTCCGGGTAGGCTGCGAGGATGCGAGGACCGCCTTCCACTAGGAGCACCCGCGCATCGCAAGCGTCAATAGAGCGGAATTCTCCGCGTAGGGTATGGTGGGCCAACTCACCGATGGCACCGGCCAGCTCCACACCGGTCGGTCCCGCACCCACCACTACGAAGGTGAGCCACGCCTTGCGTGCCTCGGGGTCCGTCTCCCGCTCGGCAGCCTCGAAAGCGACGAGGATCCGGCGGCGCATCTCCAGCGCGTCCTCCACGGTCTTGAGGCCGGGGGCATCCTCGGCCCACTCGCCCCGACCGAAGTAGTGCGACACCGCTCCGGCCGCGACGATCAGGTGGGTGTACTCAAGCTCGCCGTCCCGCAGCAGCACGCGCCGCCGCGCAACATCGAAGTCAACGACCTCCGCTTGTAGCACGCGAACATTCCGGTGCTTCTTCACCACCGAGCGCAAGGGCGATGCAATCTCTCCGGGCGAGAGGCCGCCAGTGGCCACCTGGTAGAGGAGCGGCTGGAAGAGATGGAAGTTGCGCCGGTCCACCAGCGTGACATCCACATCCCTACCGCCCAACCGCCGTGCCGCATACAGCCCGCCGAAGCCACCCCCCACGATCACCACGTGGGGTCGTGGGCTTCCGTTCTCCCGGCCAGTCTCCGCATTCAACCCGTTCATCGCCGCTCCTCCTGCCAAGCCTTGTGAAAACTTTCACGTGAAGGATTTCACAAGCATCTTATCGCACGATGCAAGGAATGACGACGGACGAGTGGGTGTGATTGCGGAAAACAGGGGGCTCAAGGTTGAAGCGAGACCCCTTCATGGTTGACGAGGACGCTTCCGCAACGGAACACCGCCAAAGATTCTAGTGATTCTGCGCCTGGCAATCCTACAGTTTAAGGGCAACCCAACTTACAACCCCTCTTCTGTCAGCTTGTGCACGCACTTGATTTGGACGAACCAGCTCGCACGTTGCTGCGTGATCGGCGCATCGAAGTTGAGAAACACCTTGAGGGCGGATGCGCCTGTCCCATCGAAGAATTGCAGGCTATGCGTGGCGGTGCCGTCTATGTGTCATGGTTTCGCCACGGCGAAGGCCGCCGCCAACTCCTGCCACCGGATGTGCATGTCGAGCGATGCCGTCTGGACGTTGAAGTACTCGCCCGTCGTGCCGAACCCGCCGAACTGTCCGTCCACTTCAAGCGTCGTCGCCCCGTTCGACACCAAGAGCCGCACGCCGCCGAGGGCTTCGAGGCTCCGAAGGAGGTCTTCCCACCGGCGAACGCTAAGTTCGACAGCCCGACCGTCCGCCAGCGACCGGACGACCTCGACCTCCGGCACGCCGAGTTCACGGGCCAGTTGAAGCGTCAGCTTTCGAGGGTTCTTCGCCACCGCCTCCCGGATGATGTCAGGGCGTGTTTGCACATTCTCTTCCGTCATGGGAGTGTCCCGAGTGCAGTGGCGAGAGAAGCTTTCGCTTCGTCCCCGGCGTGAGCTGGGAAGTACAGGCGAAACGATGTCCCCTCATCGACGACGCTCTGGACGCCGATGTCGCCGCCGCACTGCTTCATGAAACCGTAGACGGCCGCCAATCCTAACCCACTCCCCGAAATGAGTTCCCGAACGAACGGCTCGAACAGGTGGCCGAGCGATTCCTCGTCCATGCCCGTCCCTGTGTCCGAGACGGCTAGCAGGACGTAGCGGCCAGGGCTTACCTCCGGGTGATCGTGGGCGTAATCCTCGCCGAGATCCACTCCGCATGTCTGGATCGTCAGAGTTCCGCCATCCGGCATGGCGTCCAGGGCGTTTCGGACCAGGGTGAGGACCGTCTTCTCGAGATGATCCGGGTCCGTCTTCGTCAGGGTCACTCCCGGATCGAGTTCCAGTTCGAGCCTAACCCGACCCACGATGGCCCGCAGGGTCGGCTCCAACTCACTAACGACGGCGGTGAGACTCAGGGGCCGCAGAGTTAGCAATTGCTTGCGCCCGAAAGCCAGCAACTTCTGTGTGAGCGCTGCCGTCCGAGTGCTTGCCCGCATGATCTCCTGGACGCTTGCAAACGACGGGTCGCTAGGGCGCATCCGGTCCAGCGTGATCTCGCCGTGGCCCAGTACAGTCGTCATCAGGTTATTGAGCGAATGGGCCATGCCCCCCGCCAGCCGCCCGACTGCCTCCATGACCTCCGCCTGCCGGACTTGATCCTCTAGCCGCTTACGCTCCGTGATCTCACGTTCCAGGTCCGCGTTCTTCTTCGCAAGTTCCCGCTGCGCCGTGAGCAAGTCGCTGGTCAGTCGGCTGAACTCGGCGAACCGAGACGTATCCAGTTCCGGCTGTGCGTCGGCGGTGGTGGCTAAGAATTCCGTAGGCGCACTTCGCACCGCATGACTTTCGGTTGCCGGTACTACGGCGATCAGGCGGTTGGCAATCTCCAGTGCCTCACCCGCATCGGCGGCGTAGCAGTCCGCGCCCACGCGCCTCCAGAGGTCGGGGGCCATGTTGAACGGGCGTCCGCCCACCATGATCTTCGTGGCCGAAACTTCGTGCGAGGAGCGGATCAGGGCGATCAGTTCTTCGACCACCGGGAGGTGGAACGGCATCGTGGCGGAAATCGCCAGCACGTCCGAGTGGTGTTGTTCGAGAGCCTGGATCAGACTCCGAGCGGGAACGTTTGCTCCCAGGTATACCGACTCCCACCCGTTCGCCTCGAACAGGTCGGTGACGATGCGCAGTCCGACCTCGTGATACTCTCCGGCGACGGAAGTCGCCATCAGCCGCCGCCCCGTCTTAGGCAGCGAAAACAGGAGCGGGTGCAGTTGGGCCATGACGAACTGGGTCGCCGCCGTGCAGTAATGCTCCTCGGCGACGGACAGCTGGTTCAACTGCCACAACCGCCCGATTTCCTGTTGACAGCGCTGAAAGACGCGTAGGTACAGATCGGTGATCGGCACGCCGGAGCGGAATGCCGTCTGGATTAGATCGCTGGCCTCTGCGCGATCCGTCCGCAGCAGCGCCCCGAGGTAACGACGGGCCAGCTCCGAGAGCGGGTCGTCGCCCTCCAGCAGCGGTGGGTGATCCGCCACGCCCTGGGGTGGCGTTCGGATCGCTTCGTCGAAGTACGGAGCTGCGGCGGCAGCGCACCCATCGGGCAGTTTTTCCCGCAGAACGCTCTCCATGAACCGTAGGTTGTCGTCCACGTCTTCGATGCGGACGTGGCGGACTTCCAGGACGTTCTTGGCCCAGGCGATGTAGCTCTGGAAGATGGCCGGGCTGGAGTAGTTCAGGGCGGCGGCGAGGTAGGACAGGGTGTAATCGGTGTCCTGTACACACTTCGCCATCCCGCCGTCGCCATACCGCTGTCGCAGGTCGGGCTGGTAGGCGTACTGCCGGGCGACAACCGCCTGGGCCAGCGCCGAGCGATGACTCAGGATGTATCTCGCAGCGGTTCGCTCGGCCATTAGGTTTGCTCTAGGACTTGCCGGACCATCTTCGCCAGGGATCGGGGAGAGTAAGGCTTCTGGAGGAATGCGGACTCCGCCTGGACAATCCCGTGGCGCACCACGGCGTCGTCGGTATAGCCGCTGGTGAACAGCACCTTCATCTGCGGGTAGCGGGGCTCCAGCGCCTTGGCGGCTTCCCGCCCGCCCATGCCCGGCATCACGACGTCCGTCACCAAGATGTGGATGGGACCCGGATGCTTCGCCGCGACCCGCATGGCTTCATTGCCATCTCTCGCCACCAGTACCTGGTAGCCCTCAGTTTGAAGGACCTGGTACGCCAGACCTCGAACGCCGTCCTCGTCTTCCACCAACAGGACGGTTTCCGTCCCTCGCACATTCCCATCATCCGTCCGGCTTCTGGCGTGGTCGGCCGTTTCCTCCACGGCGGGGAGATAAAGCTTGAATGTCGTGCCATGGTCGAGTTCGGTGTAGACCGCCAGATGCCCGCCGCTCTGCTTGACGATGCCCATGACCACCGCCAACCCCAGCCCGGTCCCCTCGCCGATACCCTTCGTGGTGAAGAACGGCTCGAAGAGCCGAGCCTTTACAGCCGGCGTCATGCCACTGCCGGTGTCCGATACCGAAAGCAGGACGTAGTTACCCGCCTTCACGTCGGAGTGAAGGCGGGCATACTCCTCGTCCAGTTCCACCATCTTCGTTTCGAGAGTGAGCTTTCCGCCTCTGGGCATGGCGTCACGGGCGTTGACGGTCAGGTTCATCAAAACCTGGCCCAACTGGTCGGGATCCACCTTCACCCGGCTAATGGTCGGGTCCAGGACTTTGGTCAGCAGGATGTCCTCGCCGATCAGCCGCCGCAGCAGCTTGCCGGTTTCCCGAACGACCTCGTTCAGGTCCAGCACCCTTGGCTTCAGCACCGTCGTCCGGCTGAAGGCGAGCAACTGTCGCGTGAGGGATGCCGCCCGTTCGCCCGCCTCGCTGATGCTTTTCACGGCCTCCCGGATTGGATCGTCCCGCTGCATCTTGGACAAGATGATGTCGCTGTAGCCAGAAATGACGGTCAGGAGGTTGTTGAAGTCGTGCGCAACGCCGCCCGCCAACTGCCCGACCGCCTCCATCTTCTGGGCCTGCCGGAACCGTTCTTCCAGGTTGCGACGCTCGGTCACGTCTGTTTGGACGCCGACGAAATGCGTCAACGCCCCGCCCTCGTGCTTCACCGGGGCCAGCGCCAACTCATTCCAGAAAGGCGTTCCATCCTTCCGATAGTTGAGTAACTCCACCTTGCACGGCTGTGAATCCCGCACGGCCTCCCGGATGCGTGTGACTATGGCCTGATCCGTGTCACTGCCCTGGAGGAACCGGCAGTTCCGGCCCAAAACTTCCTCGGCCTCGTAACCGGTCATCTGCAAGAAGCCGGGACTCGCGTAGACGATGGGATTGTCCGGCTGGCGAGAGTCGGTGATAACGATGCCCTGTGAAACCGACTGAATGGCGCGGTCCCGCAGCCGAAGGGCTTCTTCGGAGGCTACGCGCTCTGTGATATCGATGTGGACGCCGATCATGTGCCGTTGCGCGCCGGATGCGCTCAGCGACCCCTGCGCGAGGAACCAACGGTACGATCCGTCCCGGTGTCGGAACCGGAACTCAGTCTGGTAGTTCGGGGTCGGGTTTGCGAGATACCGTTCCACCGCCTGCAGAGCCGACGACAAGTCGTCCGGGTGAACCCGGCTCTTCCATTCTTCTAACTCGGTGCCGATCTCATCAGAACGGTATCCGATCTGGCTCTTCCACTCCGCCGAATACTGGACCTGGTTGGTCTCCAGGTTCCAATCCCACAGCCCGATGTTCGCAGCGCCAATGGCGATTCTTAAGCGTTCTGCGGACTCATGGAGAGCTGTTTCCGCACGCCGACGCTCCGTCAAGTCTCGAACTATGTTGACGAAGCCCGTAACGCTGCCCGCATCGTCATGCAATGCGTTCACTGTCACCTCGGCCCAGAACCGTGAGCCGTCATTGCGGACGTGCCACATCTCCTCGGAGCAGTGGCCTACCGCCATCGCCGCAGCCAGTTCCCGCTGTGGCAATCCGCGTGCCACATCCTCCGGGGTGAAGAAACGGCTGCGATCTCGCCCGATAATCTCATTGGCAGAAAAGCCGTAGATTCTGGCGGCGCCGTGGTTCCAATTGACGACCCACCCCTCCGGATCGACCAGATAAATGGCGTAGTCCTTGACCCCCTCCAGCATCAGGCGGTTCTGTTTCTCACTTTGCTTTAAGGCTGATAACCGCTGCAGACAGTAGATCTCTCCCAGGTCCGTTCCCTCCCGGACGACGAGAGCATCCACCTCTCCGCGGGAAATGGCATGGAGTACCTCCTCCGGCTCCGTCAATCGGTTGCGGATGTCTGCAAGGG